>VMEY01000060.1 GCA_007375785.1 Parcubacteria group bacterium Athens0416_74
CACCGGCACTAACACCTTTGGTGGTGCGCTCAATATCACGGGTGCGATCACCTCCACAGCCACGACTGCAAATACATTCCCGTACGCAAGCTCGACCGCCATCACCGGCACGAGCATCTATTCGTCTTCAGCATCCACGACCAACCTCACAGTCTCAGGTATCCAATCCTCACTCATTGTTACAGGCGCTTCCGGTGCTGCATCTGCATACACAGGCTCCACGTGTACGAATCAGTTTCTCCGCTCGCTCAACGGTGCCGGAGTGGCCACGTGCGCTTCTGTCGCGGCAGCTGACCTCGCAAATGCTGATTGGGGAGACATCACGATTTCTGGCGGAGTCGCATCACTCGATGCCGACACGGTCTCAGACAGTGAAATCGACTATGCCACCGTCACACTGGCCGACTTCACCAATGATGCGAATTACTCAAAGACTAATACCGCCAACGCTTGGACGGCGTTGCAATCCTTCGCCTCCGGAGCTTCTTCGACACAGCTTTCGGTGTTCGGCACCGCATACTTCGGTGGCACAGCAACGACGACCATCGACTCTGCGGGCAATCTCTCGGTGGCGGGGACTCTCGGTGTCACCGGCAACACGACACTCGTCAATGCGACGTCGACCAATCTCTTCTCCACCACCGCAAGCTCGACCAACCTCTTCTCCACGAGCGCAACATTCGGTTCACTCTCAGTCCTCGGTGCTCTCACACAAACAGGTCTCGGCACATTTACCAATGGCTTTGTATCGCAAGCTTCGTCCACTGTGGTGGGTGCTTTCACCAACACGGGCGCAGCTACATTTGGAAGTACGCTCGCAGCATCCGGCCTCGCAACACTCTCGAGTGGGCTCCTCGCGACGGCATCGTCTACCATCGGCAATGGCACGGCGACGGGCGGGCTCACCATCTCGGGTGGAGCGACGACGACGGGCAATGCCTATTTTGGCAGCAAGGTGGGTATTGGCACAACGACTCCGGGCAACTCGCTTTCTATAAATGTTGGTTCCGACGGACAAGGCATCGCCTTCGGTTCTGGCAATACGTTACTCGGTAGTTTAGTTCGGTATGCGTTCAACGGTGTTACCGGATCTGTGGCTCTTGAGAGCGGAGCATCGAGCCGCCCCATCGCTCTGAACTACACATCAACTGCCAACGTGATTTTGGCAAATGGCGGCGGCAGCGTCGGCATCGGCACCACCTCTCCTTACGCCAAGCTCTCCGTCGCCGGAGCAGCAGGAGGCACGACGCCACTCTTCTCAGTTTCTTCATCCACTGCCGCTTTCTCCACTACGACCGCCTTCCTTATCGACGCAAATGGAAACACAACGATAGGGAACAACGGCTCACTTCTCACAGTGAACAATAGTACGTTGCTCACAAACGCAACCACCACGAATCTCTTCTCCACCACCGCAAGCTCGACCAACCTCTTCTCCACGAGCGCAACATTCGGCTCACTCTCGGTGCTCGGTGCTCTCACACAAACGGGTCTTGGTACATTCGCCAATGGCTTCGTGTCGCAGGCTTCGTCCACCGTCGTCGGTGCATTTACCACCACCGGCACTAACACCTTTGGTGGTGCGCTCAATATCACGGGTGCGATCACCTCCACAGCCACGACTGCAAATACATTCCCGTACGCAAGCTCGACCATTCCCGTACGCAAGCTCGACCGCACTCACGGTGAGTGGTACCGCATATTTCGGGACGGCCAGCTCATCCGTCTTCTATGCGTACCCGGGGTCCGCGAGTGCGCCAAGCTACAGCTTCTCGGGAGCGACAAATGCAGGCATGTCCCTCTCGGGCTCCAATCTTGCATTCTCGACGGGCGGCAATGAGCGTCTCACTCTCACGCCTGGCGGGCTCCTCGGTATTGGCACCTCGACGCCGCGCTGGGCGCTCACCATCGCCTCTTCTACTGGTCCGCAACTTGCGCTCGTCGATACTACGGGTACGAGCGATGCATGGACATTCCGAAACATCGGGAGCAACTTCTACCTCGCGACTTCCTCGGCGACGGCGACGTCGACCGTGGCTGCAGCTGCGATCAGTGGCAGTACAGGCGCGTTTACCTTTGGCAGTCCGGCTACAACAACCTTTACCGGTGGCCTGCAGACCACGTATCTTAATATTACCGGCGCGAGTGCCACGTCGACTTTTGCCAATGGTATCCAGCTCACGGCAGGCTGCTTCATGTTGCCGAGCGGCAGCTGCGCGGGTACGGGAAGCGGTAGCGGCGGCTCGGGCGGCGGCCAGCTCTTGGCCACCTACGCCACCTCAACCCCCGGCTCCAACGTGTCGGTCAACTTCAACGGCGCATCGGGCAGCGCACCGAGCTTCTCCGCTGGAGTGCTTACGCTTCCGTCTAATACCTCCTACGTGGTGGTTGAGACGTGGGGCGGTGGTGGCGCAGGCGGCGGCGGTACGGCAGGTGCCGGCGGCACTGGAGGCACTTCATGTTTCGGTACCAACGCGACAGCCTGCACCTCTCCATTGCTTAGTGCGACCGGAGGCACCGGAGGGCTCGTAGGAGCTAGTCCTGGTTTTCCACAAGGTGGCGGTGGTGGCGCTGGATCGGGTGGAGACATTAATCTATCCGGTACCCCCGCACCGGGCTCCATTTATAACGGGGCCACAGTTCGCAAAAACTTATTACCAGTCCAAGCGGTACGTACTACTATACTGTAGGCGCCGGCGGTAGCACTGCGGGACAAACTAATCCCGGCGGCACCGGCGGCGCAGGTGGCCTGGTCATCTCCGTCTACACCACCGGTATCTCACAGGGAGCAATTGGTTCCGGTCTTACGGGACAAATCGCTTTCTACAACGGCTCAAGTGCAACCACATCACTCTCTGCTACATCCTCTCTCTACATTGCCACGTCGACATACATCGGCATCGGCACCACGACCCCATGGGGCAAACTCTCTGTCACGACTCCTGCTCAGCAAAGCGGCGACCTCTCGCTCTTTGGTGTCGCTTCCACTACCGGGGCTTCGCTCTTCACTATTCTGGGCAACGGCAGTGTCGGTATCGGTACATCTACCCCTACAACGCTCTACGGCGGGAAATTTGCCGTGGATGGGCCGATATTCGTCGGCGGCGCGTCTACTACGGCCACCTCGACTTTCATGGGCAATGTGCACGTGATAGGAGGACTAAAGATTGGCACGAACTCTATCTACCTCAATGACATCGGTACCTCCACTTTCTCGGGAGGTATACAGACTTCGGCGATAAATATCACAAATACGACGCTCGTCTCCAACTTTTCGGGAGGATTCTCGGCGGCGACTTCGACGTTTACTGCCAAAGTCGGTGTTGGCACTACATCGCCCTGGGCGTCACTTGCAGTGCAGGCACTCATCGCTGGACAAACGAATCCCATCTTCGAAATTGCAAGTTCAAGCGGTGCTTCATACTTCTCCATCTCCAACCTCGGCGCTATTGCCGCAGCGGGAGCGATTACTTCCACAGCGACGACCGCCAATACCTTCCCATACGCATCATCCACTGCACTTACGGTCTCCGGGACCGGTTACTTTGGCACCGCGAGCTCAACCAATCTCACGGTATCTGCACTTACTAGCGGACGAATACCATTTATTACGACTGCTGGAGCGTTTACAGATTCGAGCGCGTTTGCATTCGACAGCTCTCTCGCGAGACTCACCGTCACGAACGCATCTACGACAGCGCTCTCGGTCTCAGGCAATGCGTACTTTGCAGGGTCTGGAATCTGGAATTCGGGTGGCAGTGTCGGCATCGGGACGACGACGCCGAATCGCGCGCTCATGGTTCAAGGATCCGCAGGGTTTGGGTCTTCCGCGACGGCGGCGGGAGTCGTGCTTCAGACCAATGGCTCTGTTGGAGAGGTCTTGGGCATCAACAACGCAAACAATACATACAATGGACTCCAATTTTCAACTGGCGCGAGTCCAGCGCTTAGCATTACTACCGCTGGCAACGTCGGCATCGGGACGACGAGTCCATCTGCCAAACTTGAGGTCGTGAATACTTCGAGCGGTGCCGCGGCAGAGCAGCTCTACCTCACCAATTTTGCGTCGGCCACCTCGACCGCTTCGCGCATGACTTTCCGCGCTGCAGACGTGTCGGGCAGCGCGACATCGACAGGTGCTATCACGGCGATTCTGCAACAAAATTTCAACACCGGTAAAAGTGATCTTGCATTCTCGACACTCCAGAGCGGTACGCTGACAGAAGTTTTCCGTGCGACGAATCTAGGCAATGTCGGAGTCGGTACTACGACACCGCTCCGTCGCTTTGCGGTGGAGCAGGCAGCATCCGCTGCACAATTCTCCGTGGCATACGACACGACACGCGTTACTGAAATACAGACCGACTCGTCGGGAGATGTCATCATCAATCCATCGGGCGATGACGTCAGGCTCAACGACGACAACCTCTGGGTCTGTAGTGGAGGCTCGTGTCCTTCGGGCACTCCGAGTGGTACCGGTAAGCTTCTCGTCGAAACAGCGCTCGGTGTAGGCACGTCGACACCACTGTGGCCCCTTACGGCTTCTCACGCGACGCTCCCTCAGCTCGCGCTCACCGACGGCAAGCTCACGCTCTCGGTGGGTGGCCTCTTGAGCGTGGGAGCGAGCTCGACCGGACAGCTGGCCACCTTAGGAACTGCCACCTCCACGTTTAACGGTGACATCAAGATTACGGGAAAGCTCGATGTGGGCACCATCGACCCGGTGTACACCATAGGTGGTATCAAATATGCGACATACGGCCACTCGACGGTCGGCATCAAGGAAGAGACAGTACAAATCATCCATCTTGAAAAAGCCGACGATGGTTCGTACGCATACACAATCGATTTCGATGCTCTCAAGAAGGGAAGTGACCTCTGGCTTTTCTATCAGATTACTGACTTCGGAAAAAATTGGAATACGCTCGTAGTGTCGCTCACCCCCGCGTTTGAGGGCACGGTGTACTACGTGAAGAATGTCGCTGAAAATACACTCACCATCAAGAGTGATAAGAAGGGCGAAGTCTCTATGCGTCTCATCGGCAATCGCTTCGACTTCTCGAAGTGGCCGAATCTACGCTCCGACCAAGATGGCGACACGCGCGGCACACACATCATCTCGACGAAGCCCACCCCCACTTCCGAGGCTAAGCCTCGGCAAATCGATAAGTAATATGAGAAGAATTACGTTCAGTGAAGGGGAGTACTATCACGTCTACAACCGCGGTGTCGATAAGCGCACCGTCTTTACGCGGCCCGCGGAATACACGCGCTTCCTAATGAGCTTGTATCTATTCAATGATGAGGAGAGCCCGGATCATGGATACGCCCTGAGTTCCGCCCGATCTCTCGCCGAAATATCCGAGGCTAAGCCTCGGCAAAAAGGATGGAAGCCCTTGGTGGCGATAGGAGCACACAGCCTCATGCCGAACCACTTTCATCTGTACATGACGCCTCTTGCAGAATCGGGCATTTCGCGCTTTATGCAACGACTACAGACCGCATACACTATGTTCTTTAATCGAGAACACGAGCGTAGTGGCGCACTGTTTCAGGGGACATTCAAGGCTCAACATGTGACGCGAGAGGAACATGCAAAGTATTTGTTCTCCTATATTCACTTGAATTGCGCGGCGCTCTTGGATAAAGATTGGAAGGAGTGCGGGGTACGCGATCTCAAGAAAATGCGCAATCATATCCTGGCATACCCATACTCAAGCGCAGCTGAGTATGCGCAAAACAAGCACGTCGTAACCGATCCACGGTATTTCCCGAAATACTTTCGCACAGCGAAGGATGTCGATGATCACATAGATTTTTGGCTTCAGTCGAAAGCAGCAGGCGATTTCCGAGGCTTAGCCTCGGAAATGGGGTCGATACAACAATAGTATGGCGGATAGAATTCAGCTCGACGGAAAGACATACGTACCGATAGCGGAAGCCGCTGCGCTTGTCGGTATGTCCGAGCTGGATATTCGCGCGCTCGGTCAGCAAGGCCGCGTCCTAATGCGCGCGCTCGGCAAGAAGATCTACGTCGATTTCGATGCGCTACAGGCGGGAAAGAATAAGGAGTCTCGAACGGAAAATAGGAGTATGGGAGTAGAGGGTGATATCGGAGCTCATGCGCTTCCCGCCGTGGACGCGGCGGCTATCCGCGAAAGGATTGCGGTAGTGGATACACAGACAGCGTTACCCAAAGCACAGGTGATGCCGAAAGTGCTCGACACATCGATTATGGGTCGCGCTTCACTCATCGCAACCTCTACCCAAAATATTGTCACACCAAAGCCAGTGGAGGCATCTCGACCTGCGGCGGTCGTGCAGCAATCGGTCGACATGAAATCTCCGCCCACCGTCCCGTCCGCGATGGATGCTATCCCCATCGCAGAGATGTTGCCGCCGAAACAAGAGCTGCAGGCCAAGGGCGCCCACATGAGCTCTGCGATGCTCTCTGCGATGGGAAGCATCACGCAGCCGGATGTGCCGATATTGAGTCCCGTCTCCGGTGCGATACGGTCGTTTGCTACCACCGCGGCTGCACTCGCGATGTTTGTATTCATAGTCGGCGGAGGAGTAGCCGCATATGAGAGATCTCCGCAGATCGTCGCGTTCTTGAGTACGGTGCGCGAACAGGTCGCAGCGGTCGCGGGACTCGGCACCACACTGACGTACGATGCGTCAGAAGCACCCCCAGGTCGGCTCTCGGTAGTGAGTAGCGTGAGCGAGGGTCAGACCGCGACGCAGGCGGCGACTTTTCCGGGCACAGGTACTTCTACGCAGCCAATCTACTATGTATACAACTATCCCATCATCGAGCGTGTCGTGCAGGAGGTCAAATATATTGACGCAGGTACGCCGCAAGATTTTACGCAACAACTCAACGAGCTCTACCAGCGCGTACAGGCTCAGATACAAAGTCTCAATATAAGTACCAACACGAATTTTGCCCAGCAATATCAGGTGATCGCACAGACCAACAATATCGATAAGCTCGGAAGCGTAACCATCGACAATAACTCAACATTCTCGGGCGGCACCGTGACAGGTTCGACGCTCA
>VMEY01000061.1 GCA_007375785.1 Parcubacteria group bacterium Athens0416_74
TGGATCGTCATCCCGCCGATATGCGTGGCCGCTATTCCAGTCGAAGCCGTGATTGCGGGCTCAATACCCCGACCACGCAAATACGCCACATACTCGTTAGTCACATAGGTCTTGCCGCTCCCCGGCTCTCCCGTGAGAAACACATTGGCACCCGTCTGCAGTATGGAGAGCGCCGTGTGTTGCTTCATGCGGCGGATTGTAGCAAAACGTGGCGGAGCTACCTCACAGATAGCTCCCAGAGCGCGTCGAAGAACTCTCGGTACCCTGACGCCACGTCTTTTGCGGTCAGAACAAATGAAAGCACGGGAGTTCCGAATGTATTGAATATCACACTATCGTGCCAAATTCCGATATCAACGAGACCCGTCGACAATCCGGGGAACACTTTGTATGTCCATTTCTCACGCTCTCGCTCCCATTTCTTTAGCGCATCTATCTGCGAAGCACTCCCGATATATCTGATTTGGATGTTCTTTTTGACCCGGAGTCGTTCGTATTCAAGCGCCGACGACTCGTTATCGAGTGTAGTGAAGTACTTATCGTTGGGTCCACTTATCACCCCGATAACACTATTTTCCGGTGTTCGATCAATCAGTAAAAATTGGTGTGCCACAAACGCATTGATTCCCTGCAGCACTTCGAAATCATGTTCGAATACCCCAGTGAATCGTTTCTCCAGCTGTTTCACAACGGCCTGCGCAACTGCGCGTTTTTCCGCAAGCAACGAAAGTATTTGTTTCGGCGGATTCGCGCTAAACTTGCGACGTCCTCTCTGAATCACGTGTCGCGTGAGACCTTTTTTCTCCAACGTATCCAGTGCGTTATATACAAATTGGCCATGCAGCCCCGTTGTTCGCATTATTTTGGTCAACCCGCAGTCTCTCTGAGGGAGCAGCGCAAGATATACTCGGCTTTCCTTTTCGCTAAGCCCGAGCTCGGTAAGCTGATTCACTAACCACTTTTCATCAATTTTCGTTGACATATAGCGTGCGTTTGCTTACAAACGTAGTTTATTTTATCACAAAAACATCATCAAAAGAAATTGATATTTCTTGTGAATACGGAATGATGCACGTGCACTTCATTTTATGGAGACGGATATCCGCAGTATGTTTGCCGGGGTTGCCAGAGTTAAGTATTCAATCCTTTACTTTGTAGGGGTGGTTCTCGTGATGGGACTTTTCAATCGAGCACCACTTCTGGTTGATATTGGGAATGGATCGAGTTTTAGTTTGTGGGCCCTCGCGGTTGGTTTTTGGTTCGTACTACGCGACTTTAGTCAGCGTGAACTGCGGCATTTTGTATTTATCCCGATGGGACTCGGGATTATCGTGACGTCGTTCATGAGTCAGGCGACAGCGATAGCAACTACAATCTCTTCTTCTGCATCGGAACTCACTGATTGGGCGGTGTACACATTTCTTCGGGATTGGTCGTTCGAACGAAGAATTCTGATAAGCAGTCTAGTATCGTGTCCAATCGACAGCTTTGTGTTTTTTGCCGCCTTCGATTTTTTCCATGTGATCCCTGGAGTGAGCGTATTTAATTGGTTGAGTATACTTGCAGCAAGCGTATCGAAACTAGCGGCAGCGCTACTCGTCGCTCGGCTGTATCGAGCTCGCGGATTGCAGCAGGCTGCTCGTGTGTGATTGCCGCAAATAACCTAAATCAGCAAGCAGAGCGGAGCGTTCTCCTGCAGTCTTTACTCGACGCCGGTGATTTTGGAATTCTCCGCAATCTCTTTGAGTACGTCTGCGTCGTTGGTGTCCTCGGGCACCGGAGTCGGTCGTGGGCCGCGAGTGCCGCGAACCGGTCGGTAGTTGAGAAGGTAGCGCTTCGGGTCTTGATCGAGGTCGAGAAAGTGGTCCGTCGCCTCTTTGAGGCGGGCCGATGTCGAGCGGCCAAAGGAGACGACTTCTACCTGGCACCCTGCGTGGGTGCGCAGGTACTCAACGAGCGGAATGAAGTCTCCGTCGCCCGTGAAAAGAATCACCGTGTCGAGCTTCGGTGCCATCGTGATGGCGTCGACCGCCATACCGACGTCCCAGTCGGCCTTTTTGGCGCCTCCAAAGAATATCTGAAGATCCTTGGTGATTGTTTCAATGCCTATTTTCGCGAGTGCTTCAAAAAAGCCCTTTTCCTCGCCGCTCTCTGTGGTGACCACATACGCGCGAGCGCGGATGAGTCGACGTCCTGCGACGGCATCTTTGAGAAGATTGCCGAAGTTGACGCGTGCGTGATAGAGATTCTTCGCACTGTGATAAAGGTTTTGCGTGTCGATAAATACTCCGACGCGCTGTTCTGGATGTTTGATAATAGCCATACCAAATTGGTCTTAGGCAGGCCTGAAAGGCCTGTCATCTGTATAAAATGCTTCGCGAAGCGCGCGAAAACGTAGAATTACTTCTTCAAACCGAGTTTCTTCACAAGCGTGCTGTATCCGCGCTTGTTTGTCTCCTCGAGGTACTTCAAATGCTTGCGGCGGTCTGCTACGAGACCCAAAAGTCCGCGGCGCGAGTGCTTGTCCTTGCGGTTCTTATCCAAATGAGCCGACAATTCCTCGATGCGGCGTGTCAAAATCGCTACCTGCACCTCCGGTGAACCGGTATCGGTGTCGTGACGGCGCGTTTTGCCAATCTCATTTTGCTTCTTTCGCTTCGTGAGCATGGCCGAAAGATAGCACAAGTAAGCCATATTTGCAAGGGGTCCCATATGAGGCCTCATTCATACAACTCAGGCCTCCCGGGCCCGGTATACAGAACGCCCCCACATGGGGGCGCTCGAAATGGCTCAAAATATAGCTTATTCGGCGGTAACGGTGGCCGGCGGGGTCACTTTGACGAGGCGGACGTCGAAGATGATGGTGGAGTTGGCCGGGATGATGATTTTGCCGGATGCGTCTTTGATGTCCTGCGTGCCATAGCCGAGAGATGGTGGGATGGCGATTAGGCGCTCTCCCCCCTCTTTCATGCCATTTACACCTATTTGGAAGCCGGCAATCATGCCTTCGTTGCCAAGAACGAAGGTGAGTGGCTCATTATTGTGCGCTGCGGAGCTGTCGAAGACGGTTCCGTCGGTAAGCTGACCTACGTAGAGCACGGAGACCTCGGAGCCCGGCACAGCTTCAGCACCGGTACCGATCGTGACTTCTTGTGCTTGTACTTGGTCAGTCGAGGTAGCTGTCGTGGCTGCAAGCTGATCGTTGGTTTCCGGTGCGCTCATGATGGAGTTGTAAACAAAATAACCGCCTATAAGTAGTGCGAGGAGTATAACCGCCCCGATAATGATATTTCTCATACTCTGTAGAATACCGTCTCCTGCTCATGCCGCAAGGTGTCAAAAAGCGTAAAGGCGTATACTGCTCGCATGGACCCCGTGAGAGAGTCCGTTTAGCTGTATATGGTAATCAGAGATAGCAACAGTCGTTCGGATAATCAGCAAACTCCGAGAGATTTCTCTCATGGGGTGGAGCCGCTTGCATCGCAAATACGCCCGAAGTCACTCGATGAATTCGTCGGCCAGGACCACCTCACAGGTGATGGAAAGCCGCTTCGAGTCGCGATTGAGAAGAAAGAGCTCTTCTCGTTCCTTCTCTGGGGCCCACCGGGGAGCGGGAAAACGACTCTCGCGCGCATATACGCCGATGCGCAGGGTGCCGACTTCCATGAGATATCCGCTGTGGAGGCGGGGAAAGATGACATCAAGCGCGTGCTTCCCAAGCGAGGCACGCTCGCACTCACGAAGCCGGTGATTCTTTTTGTCGACGAGATACACCGCTTCAATAAAGCGCAGCAGGATTTCCTCCTGCCCTTTGTGGAGCGCGGAGACATCACACTCATCGGTGCGACGACAGAGAACCCTTCGTTTGAAGTCATATCACCGCTCCTGTCTCGGTGCCGTGTCTTTGTACTCAATGAGCATACGGAGAGCGAGATGGAAAAGATTTTGAAGCGCACCAAAATCAAGATACCGAAGAATGCGAAGGAGTGGCTCATCCGCATGGCGGCGGGAGATGCGCGGCAAGCTATCACGGCGCTCGAAACAGCGCAGCGATTGTACGGCGACATCACGATAGGCACACTCACCGAAGCGATTCAGTCGGCGCACCTGCGATACGATAAGAAAGGCGAGGAGCATTACAACACCATCTCGGCATTTATTAAATCCATGCGAGCATCGCAGCCCGATGCGGCGCTCTACTACCTGGCGCGCATGATAGACGCGGGAGAAGACCCGAAGTTTATAGCAAGGCGTATGGTGATTTTTGCGAGCGAAGACATCGGTCTTGCGCAGCCGACAGCACTCGTCGTCGCCAACGCGGTGTTTGATGCGGTAAACAAAATTGGGTACCCGGAAGCGACCATCAGTCTTGGGCACGGTGCCGCGTACCTCGCGCAATGCAAAAAAGATCGCCGTTCATACGATGGTATTTTTGCGGCACTCGCCGATGTAAAAGAATTCGGTGCACTCCCCATCCCGATGCGCGTGCGCAATGCACCGACAAAGCTCATGAAAGAGTTGGGCTACCACAAAGGCTACACAATGTATGACAAAGAATCGTACTTGCCCGACAAACTAAAAAAGAAAAAGTATCTGGAAGATGACAAAAGAAACGGGGAGGCGTAGCCTCCCCTTTTCGCATTCGCGATTGTAGCGCCCTTTGCTACGCCAGCCGGATTACCGAGCCTATGGCCGATTCAATCGGCGCCAAAGCTACGCACAGCTCGATGAGTTTTCGCTGGCTGTGGACATTCACTGCGAGCCCGTGCTTCTGCAGAGCGTCTTTCGCAGCGCAACAGACATCGAATGTCGCCGTTGACGGGTGCAGGCTCCCGTTCATGCGCTTTACCGAGGGATCTTTCAGCATCTCCCGTGCAGCGGAGAAGAACGCCGTGGACGTCTTAGCGTGACGTGTTGTCATGAAGTACCTCAAAAAATATGCCGACCTGCCGTGATTATAGCCACAGAAATGATTTCGTCATGTTGTGAACTATTCCGCCCGCGTCGTGGGTGAAAATATGCTGCCCAACCATCGCTTTACACTATTGAATGCGTTGTCCAGGGTGACAAAGACCCGTGGGCGTTCTTGGACTCTCAATAGAGACGATTGCGGCACCGGCACGATATCGGGGAACGCGCGGGGAGATTGTATGAGCGGCACACGGCCGTGGACTTGGTACACAATCGCGGATTCTTGAAATATTGATACTGGGTTATCGCGAAGACGCTCTGTGTAACCATGTTGCGTCGCTACACTACCAGGCCCACTCTCTGTGGGTCGAGCTTCCGGGGCGCGAGAGGTCGCCGTCTCACTCTCAGCTGACAAAGCCCCGTCGCTCAGAGGAAGTGCCGCGGGCCGCTCTTCCCGCGCGCGTGCGATGGGACGCTGGTCGTACTGCACGACCTTTAGTGGTGTTTCCGGCTCTCCGCGACCGAGTACGCGTTTGATGATGTCGACCGAGCCCTGCGTAATCGCGTCGAGCAGGTCTGAGATTGATATCGCATGAAAGACTTGGACGAGTGCCGATGCGCGCGGCGTCGATGACGCGGCGCGGAATCCGTCCGCCATTTTCGTTGAGACGGACGAAGGGGCAATTTTTTCCACAAATGCGCGCCGGATATTTTCAGTGGAGCTGCCCATGCCTTGAATGAGAAGTGTCGGTGTCTCTGCGGGTGTGTCGCGCAGAGTGCGCGATGATGCGGAGGATGTAACCTCGGTCGGTGATGCATCAATGAGACGCGGGAGCTCGAGTGGGGTCCGATCGAGTGTGATGGTCGGTCGAGATACTTCTGTTTGGATTGCTTCACCGTCGTCGAGCGTGGTAGCGATGTACACACGCGGTGTCTCAGGAACACGCACCTGCAGCCTCGTCGTAGTCTCTGGGTCGCGTGCTGATGCAGTGGCCTGTGTCTGTTGCGGTACATTCGTAGGCTGCCCTTGTTGCACGATTATCGTGGTGGGACGGACGACAGGGCGCGGTACGTATTGCACCCTATTTTGTACGATAGTCGTCTGGCCTCCACCACCTCCTCCGCTTACGATGCCACTGAAGAAACTTGCGATACCGCCAAAAAAGTTTTGCACGCTCTGCCCGCGCGGCACTGCGGTGCTGGGCCTGGTGTTCGGCAAGTCGCTG
>VMEY01000062.1 GCA_007375785.1 Parcubacteria group bacterium Athens0416_74
TCCTCTGGCGAGTGTGTTTGCGGTGATACTTATCGCGGTCGAGCTCCTCGGTGGCGCCGCACTCATGGTAGGCTTCATGACTCACTGGGCTGCAAAGCTCACTGCTGTCGTAGCGCTGGTAGCTCTCGTCACCGTGCACCTCTCGAAAGGTTTCTTCATCTCAAACGGTGGAGTCGAGTTCATCCTCGTGCTTCTCGCCGCCTCGATATCGCTCATGATAACGGGTGCGGGTGCGTACTCGGTGGACGGCATGCGCGGAAAGCCGGCGCAGCAGTAACCGGCGTGCGTCTTTCGGAAGCGCCCCGCTCCGCCAGCTGGCGGAGCGGGGCGCTTTTGCTTTGTTTGGGTATAATTG
Organism: Parcubacteria group bacterium Athens0416_74; assembly: GCA_007375785.1. Lineage (GTDB taxonomy): Bacteria > Patescibacteriota > Minisyncoccia > Phycocordibacterales > UBA2100 > UBA10103. The sequence goes on from VMEY01000062.1 coordinate 356, forward strand.
CGCGATGACCGATCAAGAACAGTTTCAAAAGAAGGGCCTACAACATTTACGCCGCATTGAAAACGAACTCGAAGATATCAAGGACCGCACGGGAAGTCCCAAGCGGCTTTTCCTCAACGGCATGCTCTATGGTGCCGGCGCGTTTGTCGGTGGCATCCTCGCCATCATCTTCGGCGGGTGGCTCCTCTCGATTGCCGGCTTCATCCCCGGATTCGCCGAAATCGCCGATATCATCAATGCCGCGATACAGTCCAAAGCCCGCTAGGCAGACAGACTAGACTTCGGCGCTACCGCGTCTACAATACCGGTATGCCTTACATCATCCTCGGGACGCTCACGTTCCTCATCCTCATTATCAGTATCAAGCAGGTCAATCAGTACGAGCGCGGGCTGAAATTCACTCTCGGTCGATTCACCGGCATCATGGAGCCGGGATGGAGAATCATCATTCCGATATTTCAAAGCTACAGCAAAGTCGACATGCGCGTAAAAGCCGTCGACGTGCCGGATCAAAAAGCAATCACGCGCGACAACGTGTCAGTCACCGTCAACGCCGTCATCTACTATCGCGTCGACTCGGCGGAGAAGGCGATACTCGAAGTGGAGAACTTTCGCTACGCTATTTCGCAGTACGCGCAGACCACCATGCGCAATATCGTGGGCGAGGTGACGCTCGACGAGCTCCTCGCCAATCGTGACAAGCTCGCCGACAGAATCCGCGAGATTGTGGACAAAGAGACCGACGCTTGGGGACTCAAGGTCAACAACGTAGAGCTTAAAGACGTGAGCCTACCGGCTGACATGGAAAGAACTATCGGGAAACAAGCGGAAGCAGAGCGAGAGAAGCGCGCGGTCATCATCAACTCTGAGGGAGAGCTCGCCGCGGCACAGAATATGGCTCAGGCCGCCGCGATGCTTTCCGCTGTCCCGGGTGCACTCCATTTGCGCACACTTCAATCTATCAACGACGTATCGAGCGATGCGTCCAACACCATCATCTTTACCGTCCCACTCGAGACCATCAAGGCGTTTGAGGGGTTTGCGAAGCACGGAAAGAGCGCCTAATTTGCACTCTCTGCAATCGTGTTGTGTAGTGAATCGCACCGCTAAGAGCGGTGCTTTTCGTTCGTCTCTATACACGTGACCGCAAGGTCGCACCTTAGTAAATAGATATTCAACACTATGAAAAAGAAATTCATCATGGCTACAAGTACAGCGGCACTCGTGCTTATGGCCGGAGCTCCCGCATACGCGGAATCAGGCGCATCATTTATGCACGAGGGTCGACTCGACCTCAATCTCGGAAAAGTGACTCGCATTCTCGAGCACAAGGATAAGGGCAACAATGAGGAGAAGCGCGACAGAAAGGAGGAGCGCAAAGAGCATGCCGCAGGCACGGTGGGCATCCACGGCTCTGTGACGGCTGTTAGTGGAACTACCATCACCGTCCTCGGTAAGAACGACGTCGTGTACACGGTAAATGCAGCAAATGCTGAAATCGAACACGGCACATTCGCTGACATCGCCGTCGGTGACACCGTCAAGGTGAAGGGCACTATCAACGGCTCCGTGATTACGGCGACAGAAATCGAAGAAAAAGAGGTGGGCGACAAGGAGCGTGAGCGCAATGCTATCTTCGAGCGTCTCAACGACCTCCGTGTCGGTATCGTAACCGCGATCACACCGACCGGATTCACCATCGCACGATTTGGTTCGGGCACCACGACGGTGACGACCGATGCATCGACTACCGTTAAGGCGCCGGGCAAGCATGCCACGTCGACGATAGCAGTCGGTTCCAAGGTGATAGTCGGCGGTTCGACGAGCACGCCGGATTCCATCACCGCCAACTTCGTCCTCGTACTCAACAAGGGTCTTGGCTGGCTGAAGCACTGGTTTGGACGCTAGTTCTTCGCAGTGTAGAGAGAATCGGCGGCCGCGAGGCCGCCGATTTCCTCTATACATATCATCCACGGTCTATCCGTGGAATAATGCGCGCATGGACGCACGCTGGAATCGACTCATGACTCTCATACACTCGCTCGACAGACGATTGCGTTGGCTGATTGGAGGCATATTCATCATCCTCGGACTCCTCGCGCTCGTCACACCTCTCACCCCCGGCTCCTGGCTTGTCTTCGTGGGGCTCGAACTCGTCGGAATCCGCCTCATCGCGTGGCCGCGCATCATCGCATGGTTTCGCAAGCGGAAGGAGGCAAAGAAAGAGATTGGCACGCAGGAGCCGCTTTGACACGCCACCGGGCGGTGTCATACTTTGTGTATGAACAAGACATACATCGCCCTGTTTGTGGGTATTATCGTGGTGGCAGCCGGTGCACTGTGGTACACGCGCACGCCCGATGCCGCGCCTGAGGTGGCAAGCGGAGCATCGTCGGAAGAGCCAAACTTCGGCTCCTACGCGTACACCTGTGAAGGCGATATCGCTTTTATCATGACCGCGTCATCAGATATGAGCACTATTCGGATAGAACCGGTCAAAGGCATGACATACCCTGCGGTCTCGGTGCTTGCCGACTCGCCGACCGATACAGGCCGACGTTTTCGCAGTGCGGAGTATGAATTCCACGGACGCGGGGAGAGGGTGACGCTCTATGATGTCGCTCTCCAGAAATCCTATAGCTGTATGCCGCAGTCAAAGCCCGACGAGGCGCCTTTCAATTTCGGTGATTAAGACAGAAGTCCGGCTCTGACGCGTCTGTAGTATATGAAGCAAAGTATCTTTATTGTCGGGGCTCTCATAGTAGTGCTTTTCGCTGTGGCATACGTCTTCATGGCGAGGGATGTCCGCATACCGTTTGTGTCTTTCCCGCAGGCCTGCACGACAGAGGCAATAATTTGTCCTGATGGCTCTGCCGTCGGACGCACCGGTCCGAATTGTGAGTTCGCGGCATGCCCCGAAACCTCGAGCGATGAATCGGGTATTGTCTCAGGCACAAAAGTCATGGTGATGGTGAAGATCGGGAAGAGTGTAGAAGCACTCGGAGAGACCATAGAGCCTCTCAAAGTACTACAAGACAGTAGGTGCCCCGTCGATGTGCAGTGCATCTGGGCAGGCACCGTTCAAATCGAGGTCAGAGTTGTTGGCGGTATGGGCCCCGGCACACTTACGCTTGAGCTCGGTAAACCGGGCACTACCGAAGTCAATCAGATTACGCTCGTGGATGTGAAGCCTGCTCCCAAAAGCACCGTGGATATCGCAGAGAGCGATTACATCTTTACGTTTGAGGTGATTCGTCGGTAAGTCCGAGGTCGGCGAGAAACTGCGCGAGCTCAATGCCCTCGAGTGGTCGGTATTCTCCCGCCTTTAGATTCCCAAGGCGCACATGCATGATGCGCACACGCTGCAGCTCTATCGCGTCCGTGTGCATCGCCGCGCACATACGGCGTATCTGATGCTTCTTTCCCTCTGAGAGCGTGATGGAAAATTGGCGTTCTCCGAGCACCTTCACCTTGCACTTTTTTGTCACATACCCGCCGATATCGACGCCTTTTTCCATATGGACCGGGAAACTCGGTCGCAAGTTAATTGCAGTCTTCACGCGGTATTCCTTTTCGTGCTCAAACTTCGGATTGAGGAGGCGGTCGGTGACGCGCCCATCGTTGGTGAGAATAATCAGTCCGTAGGAATCCTTGTCGAGCCGACCCACGGGGAATACGCCCTCGAGGTCGACTACATCACTGATACCTTTCTCTTCGCCCTGGGGGGAGTGCGTGATGATGTGGCGCGGCTTGTTGTATGCATAGTATCGATAGGCTCGTTTGGGCTGACGTACAGTGACTTTGTCGCTTCGGACCACTTTGTCGCCGAGCTTCGCGCGCGTGCCATTTATCTGCACCATGCCTTTTTCTATAAGCTCATCGGCGCCTCTGCGTGTCGCATAGTTGTTAAGTGCGAGGTATTTGTTGATGCGCATCGGAAAGTCGTCCATACGCCGGAGTATATGCCCATATGCTAGTATCCAAAAATGCTAATCGACGATATCAAGATTCAACTCACTGCGGGCAATGGCGGCCGCGGCGCGGCTGCA
>VMEY01000063.1 GCA_007375785.1 Parcubacteria group bacterium Athens0416_74
CCGCAAAAGTAAGCTGCGGGAAAAGTATTACTGACAACACGACGAATACCACCGAACGGAGCGACATGGTTTTATAGTATCACCGCAAAGACCACGCATAAGAAACGTGGCAATCGATTTCAATATGAAAAAACGATGGGCGCGCGACGTATGGTGTGCTTTATCTGAGTGGATACGAGCATCCTATTGAGCTCAGCGGGGCAGAAGCGCCGGAATACGTACACACAAAGGAATTCGCCGCATTCCCCCCATCAGCATAATTGTAGAAAGGAGTTAGCGCCGGATATGTTCCGGTCACATAGACGTGGATGTTGCTGTAATTTTGATGGTTATCTGCCCAGTGGCTGAGACCCGAGGCACGTGTCGCACCCGTTATTACGAGTCGGCTTCGTGGACTACCTCCTCCGGTAAATAGGCCTTTACCGGTGACCATATTGAAATAGCTACTATCGAACACGACATCACCGGCATCAACCCAGAACATCGAATGCTCATCTCCGGGTATGTGCGCACTGCCGTCGGTCGTGAAGGAGACGTTGTATGCGTAAATGGAATTCTGATTCGCAGGACTCAAGAGGAAGTAATAGCCGCTGATAGAGCCGCCATTGAAAAGTATGTTGTCGCTGCTTTCCAAATAGACCGCCTGCTTCCCGTTTGAGACCAAAGTAGTGTTCTCTAAAGTTATATTCTTAGCGCGAATTATTTTGAGCGCATGCGACCACTGCGTGGTGGAATCGGCACTCGTCGTAAACGTATAGGTATTTATTGTCTTGATGTTCTGTATAGAGATGTCGTGAGAGTCCCATATATTGAATGGCGCAGAGTTTCCGCCTGCAGCGGTACCGGCCATAATCGAGGCTGTGAAGGTGACGCCGCCGCTTGGTGCCAGAATCCGAAGATACTGGGCATCGTGGATACGCACGGCGCCGGCATATGTGCCAGGCTGCAAACACACGTTGGTCCAACGATCTGAGGTACCTCCGCGAAGGGAGCCAAGGCGGGAGATGTGATCCTCCGATGGAGTAATCGTGACATCGCACGCATATGACAGGTCTTTTTGTGGCTCACTCGTGACTGAAAGTTCCGCAATACTGGCCGCCCAGCCACTCGCGTCGTTAACCTTGGTCGTCTCGATTCTGATATAACGCGCGTTCCTTCCTATTGATTCTTTTTGCGTGTACACGGGTGCCCCTGCGGGTGGTTCGAAATGTGCAACGACCGGCGTCCATAGAGTACCGTTGTCGGATATCTTAATCACATAATTTTGCAGAGCGCTCGCAGGGTACGGCTGTGTTGCGGAGGTCCACCCTATCGTATTTATATAGCGTCGTGAGCCCAAATCGAGCTGTATCCATGCAAAATTATTTGTAGCGATAGGATCAAGTGATGCGACCCATGCTGTTGAAACAGAGCTATCGAGCATATTGCTGGCGGGATATCCCGCTGCTGATGACGAGGTCTGGACTACGATTGGCGATTGAGCAGGAGCTGGCGCGACTGTGCACGCCGCATTGGTATACGATCCGATGAGCGTACCGTTGGTGCACGTGCGTGTTTGAGATGCGCATTGGCTTCCGTACGCGACTGACGATGCCTGGTACGCGGTCACGCTGGCTCCATGCGCAACAGTTTGACCGTTGAAGGAGCAACTCGCCGGAGACGAAGCGGCAGTGATTGTAATTGCTGCGGTACACGTAGCGGTTCCACCTGCACCCGTCACTGTATCAGTACGGGTATAGGTACCCGGAGCAAGTTGTGAGCTGGCGGTCGTGTCGGTATACGTTCCGGTACCGATAGCAACGCCGCCGTTTTGTACCAAATAGGCGCCATCGGGCTTCTTTACAGAATACAGGCGGGAGGTAGCGTTTTGCGATGTCCAATTAATCACGTACGGCTGGCCACTCGACACGTTGGACGGTGTGTAGGAAATAGAGCAGCTTGGTGCGGCCAATCCTGTCACACCGCAGCTCGCATTTGTATACGTCCCACTCAACACTCCGTTGCTGCACACCCGACTTTGCGAGACGCACTGACTCCCGGAAGCAACCGAGGAAGATTGGTACGCGGTCACTGTAGCTCCGGATGCAATCGATTGACCGTTGAAGCTGCACGGAGATGGAGCCGGCGAGGCAATTGGCGGTGTCGGTGCTGGTGCCGGTGTCGACGGAACGATTGGCGAAGTTGGTGTCGGTAGAACGACTGGCGGTGTTGGCGGTACATATGTGGTGGACGGGGGAAGAAGATATGCAGTCGTAGTCGTATTGTCCGGCACTCTGCCCCCGCTCTCTGTGCCCGTGAGCGTCATCACAGCCCGTGTCTTCGGCCCCACCGCCCCATAGCCGGTCGTACTTGGCGCGCCGGTAGAGACGAGCTTGTTTTGAGATTGGAATGCTTTCACCGCCGCTTCTGTGAGCGCACCAAAGAATCCGGTAGCGGAATCAGCAGGGAGGAGTTTTTGAGTGATGAGGAATTGCTGGAGCGTAAGGACGTCGGCGCCGGAGAGACCACGCACGAGAGTGCTGACTTGTTCTGGATTTGCAGAAGGAGTGACAGCGGGATTGCTTGGCACAGTTGCGATTGGAGAAATGGCCGGTGTCGCTGTAGTGCACGAGAGTTTCATCGCGGCGGCAGTCTTTGGTCCCACAATGCCCACCGGCTCAAGGCTGTGCTCTTCTTGCCATTGTTTCAGTGCAGCTTGTGTAAGAGGACCAAAGTATCCGGTCGGTGTCGGGAAGTTGGTGTATGCGCTCTGCAGGATGGTCTGCACTTCCGTTACACGTGCGCCGGTAGAGCCGAGGGTAAGCGTGGGACAGGTGGATTGGGCGGATGTAAAAAAAGGAGCGAGGAGAAAAAGCAACGCGAAAGCCCCCGCCGCTTTTTTAAACATAACAACAGTATAGCGCGGCCCCGCACAGCGGGGCCGCGCACTCCGTATGCTGAGCGGTATTACTTTCTGGAGGCCACTATTTCGTCTTGAACGTTGCGGGGTACGACTGCGTAGTGAGAGAACTCGAGGTTCGGGACACCGCGACCCTCAGTGAGAGAGCGGAGCTGGGTCGTGAATCCGAACATTTCCGAGAGGGGCACCTTTGCGGTGACGACGCGTGCCTGACCGCGCTCACCCATCGCTTCGATGGTGCCGCGCTTGGAGTTGATCATACCGGTCACATCACCCATGAACTTCTCCGGCATGACGACTTCGAGCTTCATGATTGGCTCGAGGATGACGGGCTTTGCTTTCTGCAAGGCATCCTGGAATGCATAGAGGGCTGCGAGCTTGAAGGCGATTTCCGAAGAGTCGACATCGTGGTAGCTGCCGTCGTAGAGATCTACCGATACGTCGACAAGCGGGAAGCCGGCGAGCACACCGCGCTCCATTCCCTCTTTGAGACCCTTTTTGACCGCCGGGATGTATTCCTGAGGAATGACACCTCCCTTGATGTTGTTGACGAACTCGAAGTGATCTTCGCGGTCGACGTTGTTCTTGATTTTCTCTCCCTCCACAATCGGCTCAAGCGGCTTCACCTTGATCTTCACGTGACCGTACTGACCACGACCACCTGTCTGCTTGATGTGTTTGTATTCGACATCCGAAGTCCCCTGAATCGTCTCGCGGTACGCGACCTGCGGTTTGCCGGTCGTCGCTTCCACGGCGAATTCGCGCTTCATACGATCGACGATGATGTCGAGGTGGAGCTCACCCATGCCCGAGATGATGGTCTCCATCGTCTCAGGGTCGGAGTGCACACGGAATGTCGGGTCTTCATCGGAGAGCTTCGAGAGTGCAATACCCATCTTCTCTTGATCGGCCTTTGTCTTCGGCTCAACACGCATCGAGACGACCGGCTCAGGGAATACAATCGATTCGAGCGCTATCGGGTGGTCTGCATCGCAGAGAGTGTGCCCGATTTTCACTTCCTTCATACCGACGACCGCAGCGATTTCGCCTGCATACACCGACTTTATTTCTTCGCGCTTATCCGCCTGGAGGCGCACCATGCGGCCGATGCGCTCGCGCTTATTGTTGGCGGAGTTGTAGACCGTATCCCCCGTGTTGATGGAGCCTGAATATACACGGAAGAATGTGAGGGCGCCGACAAACGGGTCGGTCTGGAGCTTGAAGACGAGCGCTGCAAACGGCCCGTCATCGACTGAAGGACGAGTCTCTTCGGCACCGGTATCCGGATTAATGCCTTTGGCCGGCGGGAGGTCGAGCGGAGACGGGAGGTAGTCGACGACGGCGTCGAGTACGAGCTGTACGCCCTTGTTTTTGAGGGACGAACCGGTGTACACCGGGAAAATCTTGTTCTGGACAACCGCTTTGCGG
>VMEY01000064.1 GCA_007375785.1 Parcubacteria group bacterium Athens0416_74
CGTCGAGCAACGCGTACATTAGATCACCGTGTTTCTGTTGTAACGAATGTACGTATCCCGCATGTTTCTTGAGTGTTGACGAGGCGATTTCAAGCTCTTCTCTAGTAAAGCGCATAAAATTTAAGTCACCCCTGTAGTTCTTGAAGTCGATGCGTTGCTTTATATTTAAGGTTGCGCCGTTCAGAGGCACGTATTTAATAAGGTACTCGCTCAAAAGTTCACTAGCGTATTTAATTGATTCGCGTCGAGAATTTAGTTTGGAGGTATCCTTTGTCAGTTTCAGTTGCCACAGTGCAACACAAGCGGCAAGGGCGAGCACCGCTTCAATTCCTATGTGTAAATAATCGAGCCACATCATTCAATGCTACCCTCGTGGGAGCAATTGTCCAATGAGGGGATATTCATAGAAACAGCCAATGATGGAGATACGTTCTCCATCATCGGGATATGAAACAGCCGGGGTCCCAAAGAGGGGTGGCCCGGCTGCGATAGTCCAATTCGGTCGGCGTCAGGACTCAGGACGACTTCTTGGCGGCCCGACGTTCTCGAAGTGCCCGCCTCGCAAACACGATAAACACGATGAACAGCGTCAGGTCGACTGCGACCCGGGTAATGCGGCCCAGCGTGTGTGCGAGTGCGTCGGAGAAGCCCACGAAGCTATACGCCCCAATGACGACTGCGTCCAAGAGCGCAGGCAGCTCGAGCGCGGTGGACATGATAGTGCCCGGTGTAAGAGCGCCATGGCGGACGTACACCAACGTCATCAGGCCGACAAACGACACGACTTCGAGCAGAAGTAGCGCGATGACGACCCGAAGGGATCTTCCTTGTTTTCGCATCGTATCCTCCCAGAATCTGCAGTGCTACGGAGATGCTACCCTCGCATCGAATATTGTCCAACTATCGCTCATATATAGAAACAGCCGGGCGCGAAGCGCCCGGCCGGAGCTCTCATTGGAGAGCGGTGATTCTCGCTTGCGCTTCGCGGGCGAATCGTTCGCGGTACGCGGGCGGTGTGCGGCTCATGAATGCCTCCGAGAGCAGAAGGCGCAAAAAAGCGCGCACCGCATCCTTGCCTACCCACTGCGCCGCGAGCGCGTCGGACGCTATTTCCTCGGCGAGACCTTCCGCCTCGGTGCGGGTACGTAGGCCGCGTCGCGGGTGTGCGAGCTCGTGTGCCATAATTCCCGTGATTGTCTCGCGGTCTGATTCGAGCGCGAAAGCGGGGAGCGCTATGGCATAGCGGATGCTCGTGGCTGTGAAGAATTGAAAGGTCAGCGGTACCGGGCCGACCGACGTATTCTCCAGCTTGCATAGGATTGGCGTGTCATCGTCGCCAAAGCCCGCGCGTGCCGCGACCTCGCGGTAGAGCGAGTCGATGCCGGCATCATAGATGGCACCGAAGCCTTGGACGCCGACTACGCTCACATTGGTTCTGCATGCATCCTGCGCTTGCGCGGGTGCCATGAGGCAGAGTAGAAGTCCGATATACGCGATGAGCCGCATGAGGCCCTCCTGGAATACATTTGTCCTCTGGCGGCACTGTATAGATAGGGGATTAAAAAGTAAACAGTTGGCATGGGCATGAAATATCAAGGGGAAGCCTTGATATTGGCGGCCCGTGCTAGTATGGCGACATGACTTTGGAGCGCAGGAGATTGTATGCGCGAGGTGTAGAGGGGGAAGGTGTCGAGCGCATCGATGCCGCCGCTATCCAATACGGAGACGACGTGTTCGTGGGCATCAATCATGGTGAAGCGTATGAAAAGCTCACAGCGATTCATCCGGAAATAATCGCAGCGAATGCTGATATAAAAAATGGATTCCTCACGAGCACCGGCCGCTTCGTGAGTCGAGATGAGGCCAGTCTCATAGCGGATAAGGCGGAGCAGATTCGTGATGAGATGAAAAACAAGATTCGAACGGGGCTTCACAGCGAAGACCTCAAGAGGGAATAGGAATGCAAAAGAAACAGCCGGGCGCGAAGCGCCCGGCTTTGTTTGTTTCGTGACCGCAGGTGATCGCGCTTGACGCTGGTCCGGGAATCACTCGGTCAATGTTCGCCGCTCAGTCCTGTCGGCAAAGGAGAATACCGCGAAGACGAGGGCGGCGACGAGCAGGAGCATGACCATCGCTGCAACAATCGTGGCAATCGCATGTGCCGTGCCGGTAGGCACATTGAGCGGATTCGCCATGACGCGGATGAGTTCTACGAGCCTGTCATGAACCATGATGGTGCCAATCGGATTTATCGCGGCCGCAGCGGCGCAGATGAAGACAGAGACGACAAGAATCACGAGGAACCTCAAAAACATGTTCGACTCCCTCTACGACCGATGGTCGTGGTTGTACGGCAAATACTAGATGTATTATCGCACGCCCGTGGTTCTAGGCGGCAACATCGTTCATCAAGAAAACAGGACGCCGAAAGGCGTCCTGTATCTTTGTATTCCAGGAGACCGCTTGGAGTGACTTATGGTTTGGCGACGTGCCAGACGCCGTTGACGCCGTCTCCCAGGGCGTTGCTGCCCCCGGTGTCCGCCGCGTAGAAGTACAGTGGCTTACCGTTGTAGGTCATTTGCACCGTGTCATCTGCGCGCACGAGCACACCGGTCTTTCCCTTCACACCCGACTTGAGCTGGTTGATATTGTCATCCGAACCTACGAGGTAGGGAGGCCACTTCTTCGCACATTCTTCGTAGCATGTAGACGCGCTTTCCGTGTCGCCGTCTTTCGTGTAGACGGGTTTGCCCGTGTAGCCGATAAGATACGTACCGAGTGTATCGTTGCCGTCGGTGCCCAGTGCGAGATTGCTGCCGATGATGGTGCTTTCTGTGCCGGGCTGCATTGCGTCCTGATTCTCCAGCTGTGTGAGCATAGTGTCAGAGCTTGTTGCCGGCAAATCCGTGCTCGTGTCCAGTGTGCTCGAATAGTAGTACCAACCACTTCCGAGAATCGCGATAATAAGAATTGTCCCAATAAGTGCTTTCATAAATATACTGTGAGTATTCACCACTAATGCGTGCAGTATACGATAAAATTTTGCGCTGCGTGGCAAAGAGAAAACCGGCTTCCGTCGCGGAAGCCGGCTGTCGATAGAGCTGTCTGAACCGGCTGATTGCTCAGGACATCGCCGCCATCGAATACTGCGCGCGGTGCTGCGCCTGAGCGAGAATCACGTTGTGCAGGGAGCTCGCGAATGCTCTCACGCCCGCTGCCTCGAGGATGGCGACGAGTTGCGCCGGCTCAGGATCTTCGACCGCATCGATAGCGACCCACGTGGCTCGCCTCTGCGCAGACAGCGACAGAGCCAGCGCCTGGCACCCGCCCCTCAGATCCTTGGCAGTCATGCAGACCGTATTGCCGATATGCACGATATCGACTCCCGGACGCTGCCTCACAAACGCGAGGGCTGCGATGAACGAGCCGCACGCGTTGACAGCAGGGTTCCATGGCATGCTCGGCCCCCACAAGCTGCTCTTGAGCGAGTCGGTGACCAGGCGATGCGACTGAGCCGAGGCTCCGACCATCAGAATATTGGGATACTTCAATGCGTCCATGTTCGCTCCATGGCTTGGTTGCGACGGGTACAGTCTCCCGTCTAGACGAAATCCAGTCCGCGTGCACTTTACATGCCGCACTTATCCAAAGCAAACGGCCTCGCATGGCGAGGCCGCTGGCGCCGAAAGCTCACGCTTCGACGGTGATTCGCACGTCGTTGACGTTGATGAACTCCTCCAGCCATTCCAGGACCAGCGTGGCCGAGGGCATGTTTGAATCGGTCACGTCCTGCTGGGCGGTGCACGCGGTCCACTTGGCGTGTGCGACCGCAGCATGCAGGTCGCCGAGGCAGAACGCCGGGCTGCTGTTGTTCACGTGGCGCATCTGCCGGGGTTGCGTGTGCGGGTACGACTTGTCCAGCGCCGTACGGATTGCGGACACTCGTGAAGCGATGATGCTTTGTGGCATGGGCGAAAGACCTCACTTGTTTCGACTGCCGCCATCATACACTGCAAAAATCTCGTTGCTACTCGTGTACCCGGATGGTCTTGGAGGGGGAACGCTGACCCTTGATGATGAGGAGTTTCTTTGGAGTGACGCCAAGCTCACGCGCAAGGAGTGAAAGTACACGTGCGTTGGCCATGCCACCTTCCGCTTTTTCCCTCACGGAAATATCGTAGCGGTCGGCGACTTTTTTCAAGCTCTCGTTTCTCGCCCCCGCTTTCGCGCGCACTTTTATAAGCATCAACGCATGGTATCAAAAAAGAAACGGCCGGGCGTGAAGCCCGGCCGAAATCATGTGAAGTCCGAACCGCGTTACATGC
>VMEY01000065.1 GCA_007375785.1 Parcubacteria group bacterium Athens0416_74
CAACATTCTGTTTACAACAAAGCCGGGTGACTTTATCGGTTATGCTACCGGAAAGCAGGAATTTGATTCCAAAAACAATGTAAAGTTTATACAGGTAGGTTATCTGGTAAAAAAAGAAGGTCTTCCAGAATCCGTAAAGAAATATGCCGGAAAATCATATACCATGTGGGTTTCTTCAAGCAAAGATTACATTGACACGTTTGACTTTTTCAATCTCATGTTCGATCTCGCGAATCATCACGGATGCAACTGGAATATGATACGTCGCGCCATCGAGGCGGACCCGCTTGTCAACAATCGGTATGCGCGCCCGATTCACAAGAGCGGTCGTGGAGCTGGCGGGCATTGCTTCATCAAGGACGTAGCCGCACTTCGCGCCGAGTATAGCGAAAAGATTGGCAACGAGGCGGGCGTTGCGCTTTTTGAGGCGATGGAGCGTAAAAATATCGAACTTCTCAAAGGTACCGGCAAGGACCTCGACCTTCTTGCGGGTGTGTACGGCGAAAGTGTGCTTAGTGTCCCGACGGCGAAAATCGATATGCCGACTCTCAGTGCGGTCCGCGGCGATGTGCGAGTGCTTATCTGCACAGAAGCACTCGACCGAAGCGATCCGATGCTCGGATATTTCCACGGATGGGTGAAAGAATTTGCGCGGCACGCGTATCGCGTCCACGTGCTCTGTCTCGGGTATGGCGACCGAGCGTTGCCGCCAAATGTGATGGAGCATACGCTCGGTAAGGAATCGATGCGCAAGGGCAATAGGTTCTTCAAACGCTTCGTATACTCTGGGCGCTTCATGCGCCATGCATGGCGATTGCGACGCGAATACGACCTCGTGCTCGTGCATCTCAGCTCTGAATTCGCAGTCATCGGCGGCCTCTTCTGGAAAATGCTCGGCAAGCGAATCGGTTTCTGGCACAACGATGCCGAAGCGTCATTCTTTGCCAGGATGGCCATGGGATTCTCAAACGTGGTTTTTTATTCGAACCCAAATTCCTTTGCTGCTCGGTATCCCCACTCGCGTTATGTGCCGATGGGTATCGAGGCCGACATGTACACGCTCGAACGCAGGGCAGCAAAGGAATCGCTACTGTTCCTTGGAAGAATTAGCCCGAGAAAGAATCTTGGCGCAATCATCGGCGCATTTGCGAACGTACGTGAGAATGTGCAAAACCTGAGTCTCGATATTTATGGTGAGCCTCGACAGGGAGATGCCGAATACGCTGCGAAACTTCGTTCGCAGTATGCGCAACTCGAACGCGCGGGCGCTCTCTCGTACAAGGGAAGCATTCTACATGACATGACTCCCGCGGCGTATGCATCTCACGAAATATTTGTGCATGCCGGCTCTGCCCACGGCTCGAAAAAGACTCTCTATGAGGCAATGGCCGCGGGCTGCCTCGTCATCACTTCAGAAGAGGAAGTGAGGGATGTTATTGACCCGCGGCTCTTCCTCGAGGAGTCGACTGAGGAACATATCGCAAAAGCTATTCGCGCAGCCCTCTCGCTCTCAGAGGAGAAGCGTGAACACGCGCGCTCAGTGGCACGGGCGTATGTGCGCCGTGAACACGCGCTGTCGTCGGTCGTCCCCACTGTACTCGAAATGCTCGGTCATGAAGGCGGCGAGCTGGCGCGTCTTCGCTCATGAGTGCGCCGAGGTTGCTCGTCTTGACCCAGACGGTCGACCAGGGCGACCCTGTTCTCGGGTTCTTTCACGGGTGGCTCTTCGCCTTTGCGAAGTGTTTCCCGCATATTCATGCGGTCTGCCTCAAGGAGGGGCGGCACGATCTTCCGGGTAATGTGGTCGTGCATTCGCTCGGCAAAGAGCGCGGCGTCGGCCGCTTAAGGTACATATGGAATTTTTATCGCCTCGCATGGTCATTGAGGCGTGAATACGATGCTGTCCGGAGTATGTCGTGCTCGGCGGCCTCCTCTGGAGACTAATGGGGAAAAAGGTGTACCTGTGGCGCAACCATTGGGCAGGGGGGCAGACGACACGCATCGCGGTCGCACTCTCACATAAGACATTTTGCACCTCAAAGGCGTCTTACACTACAAAGTTTAATAAGACTGTGCTTATGCCGGTCGGTATCGACACAGATGTGTTCGAATCGGTCGCAACACCTACACCGAACAGCATCCTCTCACTCGGCCGCGTGTCTCCCTCGAAGAATATCCACGTGATACTCTCCGCCATGAAGATTCTCAAAGATCGCGGCGTGCAATTCACCTGTTCCGTGTACGGGGACGCGTTGCCGAAAAATGCGGCATACTACGCTGCACAAAAACTGTTTGTCTCTGAGAATGGGCTGTCGGGGCACGTCGCCTTCTATCCGGGAATAAAGAACAGTGACACTCCTGCGGTATATTCTGCGCATCAGGTATTCGTGAACGCGAGTGCAAGCGGGATGTTTGATAAGACAATTTTCGAAGCCATTGCCTGTGGCGCTCTCTCGATTGCCAGTAGTGCGGATTACGCGGATTTTGCCGGTGAAAAGTATGTGTTCCTTACTGGCGACGCCGATTCGCTCGCGAGCAAGCTTGAGGCGTTTTTGCGTGCGCCTGCCGATGCGCGCGTAGGGGAGTCGGCTGCTCTGCGTCACAAAGTGGATGAAATCCACAGCCTGAAAGCCCTTGCGAACAGGTTAACCCTCGAGCTGAACATCAACTGACGTATGCGATTTCTCTATTTCGGCATCTACGACCCGGATTTCTCGCGCAACAGAATCTACATGCGCGCACTTCGTGAAGCCGGCCACTCGGTGGAGGAATGTCGCGATT
Organism: Parcubacteria group bacterium Athens0416_74; assembly: GCA_007375785.1. Lineage (GTDB taxonomy): Bacteria > Patescibacteriota > Minisyncoccia > Phycocordibacterales > UBA2100 > UBA10103. Next base: position 2,782 of record VMEY01000065.1, read on the forward strand.
CCCAGAGAGGTATCGGTAAATATTTCCGACTCGCAGGAAAGTTGATTCGTCTGAGGGGTACGTATGACGTGCTTGTCGTCGGATATCCGGGACACATTGTCGTACCTCTTGCACGACTCTTCTCGCGCGGGCCCGTGATAGCTGACCTCCTCGGTTCACTCTCGGACGCGAGTACTCAATCGCATGGGGCGGGTTTCTTCAGGCGCATATACCTTTCATGTATCGATTGGTGCGCGATTGCGTGCGCAGATAGTGTGCTCGTGGAGAGCGAAGCGCAAAAAGAATATCTGTCGCGCCGCTTCGGGTTCGCGCATACATACGCAGTCGTATATAGCGGGACTGATGAATCTGTATTCGGTCCTCGCAATGAAGACGGAGAGCGTGCGCCCCGGCCGTTCGTCGTCCTCTTTCGCGGCCGACTGACACCCGAGAGCGGCATCACACATATTCTTGATGCGGCAGAGCTATTACGTGGGCATGACGACATCGCATTTCGCATAGTGGGCTACGGCAGATTGCTTGAGGATGTGCGGCGGACGATAGCGGAGAAACGACTCGGTAATGTGAAGCTTATTTCCGAGCACCTCACGTTTGAGGCGATGCGGGAACGCATGCAAGATGCGTCGGTAAGCCTCGGCCAGTTTGAAGACAATGTGCGTCTGCAGCGCACGATTCCACACAAGATGTTCGAATCGATTTCAATGGGTATACCGTATATCACCGGACGCGCGCCTGCTGCAGAAGAGCTATTGGAAGATGGCGTGTCGGCTCTCTTGGTGCCGCTCTCAGACAGTGCAGCGATAGTAGACGCGATTCTGCGGACAAAGAATGACCCCTCACTCGGTGCGCATCTCGCCTCTCATGCACGCAGGGTTTTCGAAGGGAACGCATCGCAATCCGTAGTGTCTCGCATGCTCGCTGAAATCGCGAGCCGCCTTCCCAAAAAGGCGATGTCGCTCGCGTTTGAGCTCGCAATCGTGGCACTCCTCCTCGCCGCTTTCGTGGCTATCCGCGCGCCCGGACTCGACCTTCCGTATCATCAGGATGAATGGAAGAACGCGGAGATGGTGCGCTCAAGCATATCGGGCAGTCTTTCAGCGCATCCACCGCTTATGGAGGCAATATATCGATGGAGCGGAGATATGTTTGGCGCAGGAAATCTACGTATGATGCCGTTGGTGTTCGGCGTCATGTCTGCATTCCTGCTATACCTTGTGGTGAAGAGACGAGCGGGCGTCTTAGCAGCAATTATCGCGACAGTACTCTACACAGTGTCTGCCTACTCAGTGCTTGCCTCTCTCATGCTCGACATGGACGGCACGATCTTGCCGACATTCTTCCTGGCGGCACTCTATGCATATGACCGTTTTCGCGATGTGGGATCTCCAAAGCGCTCTCTCTCATGGCTCGCTGCGACAGCAGCTCTCGTCTTTGTTGGCCTCCTCACGAAGTTGAGCTTCATACTTGTCGCGGGCGCGCTTGCTCTCGATTATCTGGTGCATGAGCGGCACCGATTGACGGCACGCGTGGTGATGTATGCCACGCTCGCATTCTTAGCATCCGCAGCTCTGCTTGCCGCCTTGCTTGCTATCGCGCACTACATCCTCCCCGCGTTTGATGTGCAAGCGACAATCATGCACGCCCTCTGGTATGTGCGGTTTGAGGGCAGAGGGTACATGCAAATACTCATACAGGCAGTGAAGGCGCTCTTCTATCTTGCTCCTGCGCTCCTCCTTCTCCCTCTGTTTCTTAGATCGGAATCGCTCAGACAGAACATGGTATTCCTCATGTATCTCGGACTCGGGTTCATCTTCTATTTTATCCTCTTTGATTTCTCGCAGGGTGCACTCGACAAGTACCTCATGTACCTCATCGTGCCGCTGTGCGCCATGGCAGGCATGGTTTTGGCGCCACTTTTATCTGACGCTTCTCGAAAGGACTGGGTGATTGGCATGCTCCTTGGCGGCATTGGCGCGTCGGCCCTCCTTGCCGTGAATTTTATCCCGCATGATGTAATGTCGCTGTATCCGAAGACTGCATGGCTCTCTGCGGTAGCACGAGGGGATTGGAATATCTTGATGCCATTTACGGGCGGCAACGGACCGCTCGGATTCTACGTATCGTTTCTTATGATTGCAGGGGGCTTTATCATGTGCGGGATTCTCGCACTCATGGCGATGATTTCCGCGCGTTTCCGCCGAAGCATGCTCATCGCACTCATTGCCGTCAGTGTTGTGTTCAATGCAATCTTCATCGAAGAGCTCATATGGGGCGGTATCAACGGCAGTGCTCCCGCGGCGTTGCGCGCGAGCATCGCATACATACAAGAGCACAACATACGTGATGTGATTACTCATGCCGACGCGGGGGCGTATGAGCTCAATATGCTCGGTGCATACGCGGGGAGGTTTTATGCGGTGCCCTCGTACGAAGAGGGGCATCGTGTGTTGTTTGCACAACATACGGGCCGGTACTTGGTCGTGGACATGCCCCGGCTCAATGAGGATGGTTTTTACCGCAAGTATTTTGCGACGTGTGCGGCGGATTTCGAAACATCATCAGGCGTCATACATGCGTACGTCTACGACTGTTCGGAGAGCAATCCGTACGCTATAAAGTAGTGTATGCATCTCTCAGAGACGGCGCGAAAATACTTTGATACGCAGGCGGAATCCCGAGCCCGTTCGCGACACCGTAATCGCTTCTACCACTCCTCCCTTGAGGCATTTATCGGATTCCTTGTTCCGAGAGACAGCACCGTGCTCCATGTCGGTGCGGACTCCTCGTCGCTCCTCAACAGCCTTGCGCCGAAGCGCGGTCTTGGAATCCACACGAGTGAAAAGCTCGTCACGGAAGTGGCGAAGCAGCATGCGACTGATTCGATTACCTTCTCTAGTACCGAACTTTCCGCGGTGCAAGGTACGTTCGAGTATGTGATTATCTCCGACCTGCTTGGGCACGTGGAGGACATCGAGGCACTGCTGAGAGAAGCTGCGGCGCGAGTATCGTGGCGTGGTCGTATTGTGGTCACGCAGCACAATGCCCTGTGGGGGCCGCTCTTGCGTGCCGCATCGGCACTCGGGCTTCGTGTGCCATCGCGCTTGGAGAATTGGATATCTCGCGCCGATCTCGAGAATTTCGGCCGTCTCGCCGGTCTTGAAGTGGTACGCAGCGGGACACGTATGCTTCTTCCGAAATACGTGCCGCTTTTGAGCGCCTTTCTCAATACGTATGTGGCCAACATTTTCCCGTTTAATCATTTTGGCCTGTATCACTATGTGGTGCTCCGCAAGCAGGATGCGCGCTCGCCTCTCTCCCGGAATGATCGAGCGCATAGTACGTGAACTTCCGTCCGTCGGTGCATTCACCGAACTCATCCTTATCGAAGGAAATTCAAAAGACGAGACATGGGGTGAGATACAGCGTGTCGCGCAGAAGTACTCTCATGAAAGACGCATCCTCATTGGACAGCAAGAAGGCAAAGGAAAGGGGGACGCAGTCCGAAAGGGTTTTGACATGGCAACCGGTGATATTCTCACCATCTATGATGCGGACATGACAGTGCCTCCGGAAGATATCGCCAAGTTCTATCGTGCGATTGTCGAGGGACGGGGGGATTTTATCAACGGCTCGCGACTCGTGTATCCGCTTGAAAAGGAGTCCATGCGCTTTCTCAATCTGCTCGGCAACAAATTCTTCAGCCTCGCCTTTAGCTGGCTTCTGAATTCACGGCTTAAGGACACGCTATGTGGCACCAAGATGCTCTGGAGAGAGGATTATGAGGGTATACAGGCGGGTAGGTCTTTTTTTGGCGACTTCGACCCGTTCGGCGATTTCGACCTTTTGTTCGGCGCGGCAAAGCTAAACCTGAAAATCGTGGACATGCCTATCCACTACAAAGAAAGAACCTACGGAGAGACCAACATACAGAGATGGAGCCACGGATGGCTCTTGCTCAAGATGACCGTCTTCGCCTCGAGAAAAGTAAAATTCATATGAATGTAAAAAATTCAGTCGGAGACAAGCCGATTATTTCAATCGTACTTCCCACATACAAGGAGAGGGATAATCTGGAGATTTTTATACCTCAAATAGAGAGCGAATTTGATGATATTCGTATTGAAATCATTGTCGTGGACGATAATTCAAATGATGGCACGAGAGACTTGGTCCATCGACTCAACGAAACGTATAAGAACATCTCGCTCGTCGAAAGGCCCGGTCTTTTGGGAATCGGTTCGGCTCTCCGTGATGGTTACAATCTGGCGCGGGGGGAGTACATTTTGTCATCTGATGCGGATCTCTCATTTGTTTCGTGCGATATGCGCGCGCTGTATACACAAATCCTTACCGGATTTGACATGGTTTTGGGATATAAGGTTGTCTCAGGCGGTGCGCAAGAGGAACGACAGAAGAAAGTCATGACGCAGGAGCTCATGCTGCCCGTCGGGAAGGCGTGTAATCTGATTGTCCGGATTGTCAGCGGTGTCGGCGGTTTGCGTGAATATAATACAAACTTCCGAATTATCCGATCGTCAATTTGGAAGAAGATTGACACGGTCGAGAATCGCAACTTCTTTTTGTTCGAGACTATTTTCCGGGCATCGCAATGTGGTGCGAAGATTGCAGAGATTCCCGTTACATTTCATGCACGCAGATTTGGAGAGTCAAAGCTGAATTTTCTCCAGCAAGCACCAAAATATTTTATAGACCTCATTCGACTGAGATTCTTTGATGGGAAACCGTCGGCCTAATGTACTGGCTCAAACAATCTGGTCGTGGTTAAATTCAGCATGAAAAAAATTATCTTTGCTCTATTGAAAGGCGTTGGCGCCTTCGTGCCGCAGACGGTGCCTGAGCTCATATATACCAGTCTTCCCAAATTCATCAAAAGACCGGTAAACGCTCTCCTCATGTCGTTTATTCCCGAGTACATCAAGATCGGATCAGTCGAAATTGCCCTCAACAACGAGGACCCTGTTGTGTGTGGCGCGCTGACTCTCGGAGTGTATGAGAAATGTGAATCGAAACTTATTCAGGAGAAGTTGAAACCGGGGATGACGTTTGTCGACCTCGGTGCCAACGTCGGGCTGTACACCGCCCTCGCGGCATCTATCGTGGGAAAGGAGGGCAGAGTGTACGCATTTGAACCTGATACGGATAACTTTTCGTTCTTGAATAAAACTGTTCGTAAGAATGGATTCACAAATACGAAATGTCTAAAAACAGCAATCTCGGATCATAATGGCACAGGAAGATTGTTTTTCTCTAAAGAAAATTTCGGTGACCATCGGATTTTCGGCTCCGAAAATGAAAGGGGCAGCACTGAAATCGAGCTTATGACCCTCGATCATTTTGTTGAGACGAATTCAATATCAAACGTCGATTTCATAAAAATGGACATTCAAGGAGCTGAGGGACTCGCAATAAAAGGCATGGAGGTGGTTCTAAAGAATAATCCGCATATGCAGATCTTTGCGGAATTCTGGCCTGAGGGGATTTCGAAAACGGGAGAGTCGCCAAAGGATTTTTTGAAAACCCTCGTTCGTCACGTCCACGGGAGAGAATTTGCCAACTTGTACTGCACTCGCTAGCTCCTTGCTTGCGGCGCCTCACCGTCGTCTATATACTTCGTTGTATGAAAATTGAGATTCTCCGACCCTCCTGCAATCTGGAGACGGTCCGGGATGGTCGCGGTGGGATATTCACATGGCTTCCCGAGGACGCCATTGTCGAGTTCAATATGCTGTACTTTCAGCCAGGAAAGACGAGGGGTCACCATTTTCACCCCGAATTCAATGAATATTTTCTTGTCGTGGAAGGCTCCGGTGTCATGGTGACGAAGGATTCACCTGACGCGCCGGAGGAGCAAATACACATGAGCCGTGGTTCGTGTGTGCGCACCCCCAAGGGCGTGTCCCACGCGTTCTATGCAATCACTTCCGTGACCGCCGTCGCCATGCTCTCCAAGAGGTGGGATGACTGCAATCCCCCGATTGTTCGAGTCGATGATCTCAGTGGAAAGAAGCAGAGCTGAACATGGTTTCGATTGCAGTCGTGGGTGCGAACGGATACGTGGGTGGCGCCCTGTGTACTGCGCTCAAAAGCATGCCGAATTATGTGGTGCATGCCGTCACGAGGGAGAGTTACGATGAGATGCGCGCGGGAAGGTACGACATCCTTATCAATGCAGCGATGCCTGCAGCTCGCTTTGCAGCAAAGAACGACCCTCAAAAAGACTTCATCGAGACAGTCGAAAAGACAGCGCAGCTTCTCTATGGCTGGAAGTACGGCAAATTTGTTCAGATTAGTACCGTCTCGGCTCGCTGCCAGCTCGATACTGTCTACGGCAGGCACAAGGCTGCAGCGGAACAGCTGTGTGACTTTAGTGGGAACCTCATCGTGCGCCTTGGCGCCATGTATAGCCCGGAGATACAAAAGGGTGTGCTCGTGGATATGGCGAAAGGGCAAAAGGTATATGTAGATGGCGATAGTCGATACTGTTTTGCGCCTCGCGACTTTGTCGCTCGCTGGATTGCGGAGCACCTTGAGAGGGAAGGTATCGTCGAGGTCGGTGCACGCAATGCGATTGCGCTGCGTGATATCGCGAAGCACCTTAAGAAAGACATCG
>VMEY01000066.1 GCA_007375785.1 Parcubacteria group bacterium Athens0416_74
TGCACCTTTTGCTCTTCATCAATGCGGGCCATCAGGAAGTCGAAGGCGACGAGTTCTCGGCTTACTTCGATATAGCTCTCTGCAAGTGCTTTGTGTGTTCCTGCGACGAGCGGTGGCAACTCTTCCATGCCGAGGAGGCTCTCCCCCGCAGTACGAAGCCCCGCGGCGACGAGTTTTACCGCTTGTTTCTTCTGGGGATTTTGCCGGTCTTCAGCCTGGTCGCGAAGGGCCACCGAGGCGTTTCTGTTGGAATCTTCGTAGGTCTGGATGTATGAGGCGGCGTCGTTGCCGTAATTGAACAATTTTTGCTGCGCTTCGGTGCGCACGGGCTCCGTGGTCGTTGCTATGAGACCGCTTGGAATAAGTGAATATATGGCACTCATATCCCCCGAGTCGGTAACTGCGCTACCTTTCGGGCCGGCCGGTTGGGTAAGGGCGGACACAAATGCTTCGAAGTCGAATTCTTCTGTCGCGCCGGGCTCGTCAGCGCTCTGTGTTTGGGTGGGGGGAATATAAATCGGAGAGATGCCGGGATTCCCGTGCGTCTGCGGCATTGCGGACACGACTGCGTTGGGAGAATACGACGTGGGGTTGAGAAGCGGTGCGCCGGTCCCGCCCCATACGCTCAGTGTTCCGGGCTTTGCGGACGTACGACTCTCCACGATGAGCGCGCCGATGATGAGAACTATTCCGGCGAGCGCACTCATGGCGGCGTAAGGATGCCTCTCTAGCCACGACATGCGCACACTATATCATCGCGCTCCCTCGGATAGTGGTATAATCCTCACATGTCGACAGCGCGTATATACGTCGCGGGCGTATGTGCTCTGGCACTCTTCCTCCCATCTCTCGCTGCAGCGTTTCCGTTTGGCGGACAGGCGTATATCGTGCGACCGTGCTACAACAACGCAATTTACGTGGGTCTCGGTGCGCCGCGTGGCGGTCCGTATGTATGGACGCCGGGTACACGCACGTATCAGTTTGGTCCACCGACACATGCGGGCCAGTGGTTCCTTGGTCTCGCCGGCATTCCCTACTACTGCATCGTTTCCATTCAGCCGGTTATCGTGTGGTCAGGAAGCTACATGACCATGGTTGGGAGTAGTCGGTAACAACAGGGTGCCTTCGCACCCTGTTGTACGCGACTACTCGGCCGCAGCGATGTCGTGCGAGCTCGCACGACCGCGAGGCGGGGTCGCGCAATTTTGTCTGCGACGGCGGACAAAATATGTGTGACCTAGTTACGAAAGTTGCTGCGAGATTGCCTTCCATTGCTCGAGCGTGAGGTCTTCCGCGCGCGCTTTTTCTTCAACATGTGAGAGCTCAAGCGCGCGCGTCACTTCGTTTTTATCAAACACTACGGAAAGGTTATTGGATACAAACTTCCTCTTCGAAGCGAAGCCGGCTTTCACCGCTGCAAAGAATCGCTCCTCACCGACGTCTTCAAAAAAGGTTTTGGAGATAGCGTCGATAGACAGAATCGCAGAATCGACTGATGGCGGCGGGGAAAAATGTATCTTCGAAACTTTTTCGACGATACGCGGCGTCCCGTATGCCTTCACCGATATTGAGAGGATACTTCCTCGCGCGCTTACGATGCGCTGCGCAACCTCTTTTTGAATCAGGAGTGCCATGGCGCGCGGCTGGATTGGTGCGGTGAGAAATTGCCGGATGATTTCGCCGGTTATGTAGTACGGAATATTCGCAGCCAATACGTACTCTTTTAGTCCGAGACTTTCAGGAGAGATGTTACGGACGTCGTCGGAAACGATGCGCAACTTCCCGTCCGCGATTTCTTTGGCAAATGTTTCGTGAAGAAGCGCGACGAGCTTCTCGTCTTTTTCTACAGCGACTACCGGACCAAGGGTGAGTAGTTCACGTGTGAGGACCCCCTTGCCGGGCCCGATTTCGAGTATCGTCTCCCCTTGCTTCACTGCGGCGGCATGCGCGAGCGAGCGCGCAGCCCATGAGTGCTTGAGAAAGTGCTGTCCGAGACGAGCGCCCTTCATATGATAGTGGGCTCATCGTCGATGAGTGACCGACGAGGTGGTGTAAGCGGCGCCAGGAGACGTTGGTCGATATCTTCGATGAATTCAGAGGGAATCGTGTATTCTCGAGAGCCGTACTTCATACGTTCGGCGGCATACGAGAGGAAAAGCCGCTTCCGAGCGCGCGTGAGAGCTACATAGAAGAGCCGCCGGTCTTCTTCAGGGTCTCGTTTCTCGTCTTCTCGTGTCGAGGGGAAGAGTCCCTGCTCAAGACCGCTGATAAACACCGCATCAAATTCCAGACCTTTCGAAGCGTGCACAGTCATGAGAGAGACTGCCGCCTTCTCTTCTGTGAGTTCATCCTGGTCGCTCTGAAGTGCCGCCTCCTCAAGGAGCTTCTCGACGCCTTCCGGCGGCAGACCGCTATCGTATTTGGTAGATACGTTGATGAGCTCTTGGATGTTGCCGAGTCGCTCTTCGCCGTCGTCGCGATCTCGATACATGCGCTCCATGCCGGTCGCCTCGACCGCATACCGCACCGCATCCGATGTAGGAAGCGTCTCAATAGCATGCTTGATGCGTGTCAATGTATCGCGAAACGCGGCGACTTTCGCTTGCGTCGCCTTTGGGAGCTCGGCATCTTGCCCCGCGAGAACCTTGTCGAGCGTCACCTTGCCGATACCGCGCGGAGGCACGGCAATAACACGAGCAATATCTATTTTGTTGTGCGGGTTCATCGCTGCGCGCAGGTACGAGAGGATATCCTTGACCTCTTTTCGCTCGAAGAATTTTGTCCCCAGCACGCGATACGGGACTGAGAGGTGCAGCATCGCTTCTTCAATCGCACGCGACTGAAAGTTTTCTCTATAAAGCACAGCGATACTCCCCGGAGATGTCCTTTTTGCGATAAGCTCGGCCGCTTGTGATGCGATGAACCACGCTTCGTCGATTTCGTTGCGCGCTCCATAGAGCACAATCGCCTCCCCGGTCTCCTTCTCCGTAAAAAGTTTCTTAGGACGGCGCCTCACATTTTTCTCTATCACCGAGTTTGCAGCAGTGAGAATCGTGTTCGTGGAGCGATAGTTCTGCTCAAGCAACACTACCTTCGCGCCGGGGAAATTTTGTTCGAAGCCGAGAAGGTGCTCGATGTCGGCACCACGCCAGCTGTAAATGTTCTGGTCCGTGTCGCCGACGACGCAGATGTTACGCTTCTCTCCCGCAAGGAGACGCGCTATTTCATACTGCGCGCGGTTGGTGTCTTGATACTCATCAATCGTGATGTGCGTCCATCGGTTCTGGAGAAGCGAAAGCGTCTTTGGCGAAGTCCGAAGCAATTTGAGTGTGCGAAAAAGGAGATCGTCGAAATCGAGAGCGCCCTCATCGCGGAGCGCCTTTTCATACACGGGCCACACTTGTGCGACCGCACGCTCTCGAAAAGTCCTGGCCTTCGCCGCGAATTCCTCCGCTGACGTCCCGTCGCCTTTTTCGCGAGATATAGCCGAGAGAAATGCTCGCGGAGCCCAATTCTGAATGCCGAGCCTCTCCACCTCGGCTTTCACTGCACGTAGGCTGTCGTCCCGATCCCAGATAGAAAAGCCTCTCACGAGGCCTGCTTCCTGGTGGAATTCTCTGAGGAGCCGCACCCCAAGCGCATGAAAGGTGGTCATGAGTGGAATGCTCTGACCGGCCGGGACGAGCGAGCGCACCCTGTCGCGCATCTCCCCCGCCGCCTTATTCGTAAACGTGACGGCGAGTATCTGTCTGCTCGGGACACCCCCCTCTATTAAATGAGCGATGCGGTGAGTGATGGTCTTTGTTTTGCCGGCACCGGCACCGGCGACGATGAGAAGTGGGCCCGTCGTGTGCAGGACCGCCTCTTTTTGGCGGTCGTTGAGATTTTCGAGATATTGCATGGTGCGACTATATCACGCACAGGTCACCTCAGAATCAAAATGGCTTAAAATAAGGCTAGAATCGATTGACAATTCCGTTATCCACCGCCCCGCCCGATTATGAATTGACGGTGAACACCCCTAGCAGGTATTGTGAATCCAACGGAGGCACATACTGTATTCCAAGAACGGCTCACCTCAATAATAGCGAGGTTTTAAGCCAAAGGATAGTCTTTCTGCCCGTGCCGTCGTTCAAAATAGGCTTATTTTAGGGAAAAAAAGGGAGTTCCAGAAGAGGCGCGGGGCCTCGTCAGGA
>VMEY01000001.1 GCA_007375785.1 Parcubacteria group bacterium Athens0416_74
CGATGCTATCCGGACGTGGTATGGCAAGGACCCCGACTTTCGGCGGAATTGTCATGACGTCATGCATATCGTCGGAGTCGCGGCATATACCGAATTTGCCGGTGGAGGCCCCGTCACTGCGAGAGACGAAGCGTCATACTGTGGGTACGGCTTTTACCATGGCTTCATCGAAAAGATGCTCGTAGAGCAGGGAACTGGCCAGTATAAGGACGTGAGCGCGTACTGTGCAGAGCTCAAGGTCACGAAACCTGAGGCTGCAGGACCCTGTTATCACGGTATCGGCCATGCGGTGTTTGATTCAATCGACGGGTCTCTGTGGGGGGACGATGTCGCCATGGTAGGCTTCGCGCTTGATGTGTGTAGAGCGGCACTGCCGGGCGAGTGGGAGCGTGTACGCTGCGGTTCGGGTGTCTTTAATGCGCTTGCAAATGCATATAGTGCACGGACCTACGGTCTCTCATTTGTTGAGGGTAAGCCGCCTTCTCTCTGCGGGAACGTGCCGTTGGCATACCAGGACTTTTGCAATATGGAGCTCGGTAACGGATACATACGCGATATGCAATGGGAACAAACACGCGAGATGGATTTCATACGCAGTATCGAGGATAGCGCCGCTAGAGAGGCGGTAATCATAGGGTACATGGACACTGAGGTGAAGCGAACCATAGATGCTATCGACGTGGGGTCGCTCGTGAGGCTATGCAACTCTTTCTCTCACGGCGGGGATATCCGCGCATGTGTCGCGGGAGTATATACGGGCCTGAAGGGAATCGGTGAGCCCGGGAAGGAACATGATTTGGCGCAATCATTTTGCCGTTCTATGGACGATTCGTACCGTGTGGCGTGTGCTGCGGATACACGATAGCGGTGTGCAATAATGGCTCTGATATGCGCCCGGTATCTGCTACCTTGATAGTGCTCGCAGCGGTCGCGTTCATTGGCATCTTTGCGTACGTGAATACACTGCCCAGAGAGCAGATAGTTGACCTCCGGGGGCAAAAGAATGTCGCTATCGTTCTGAAAAAAGATGGATTTGAGCCGCGGGATGTCCGAGTGACTCGAGGTGCCATCGTGACATTCACCACGGAGCGACCGAATAAATTCTGGCCCGCCTCAAATGCGCATCCGGCACATGATGTGTAGTATCCGCAGTTCGATCCTAAACGGGTGCTGAATCCGGAGGAATCCTGGTCCTTCACGATGGATGCCGTGGGCTCGTGGGGCTACCATGACCACGTACGTTCATATTTCACCGGGATTATATATGTGGACGAGTAAAAAGGTACTGTTGAGTGCGGGAGCAGCTGCGATGCTCTGTGCAGCGCTGGTCATATTACTCTTTTCGTACAGAGACGACTCAGAGTCGAAGCTTGCGCTGTGTCATAAAGCGACTTCCGACACACAGCAAATAGAATGCATCTTCCGCGCGATTGAGCAGGAGATTCTCGACGATGGGATGTCGGCGGGCATGGTGCTTTTCTCTCGAGCATACGCTGACTTCCCTCCATTTGTTGCGCAAGGGTGTCACAAGCAGGCGCACCGAGTCGGAGATATCGTGTATGCGCGCCTCTATACGTCCGTAGAGGGAATCGATGCACTCGACTTCCCGCAGGAGACTACCGCGTGCGGATATGGATTTTTCCACGGGTTCCTTGAACATCTGATACAAGACAGGCCGGACCCGGCCTTCGTTGATTCGGTGTGCTCGCGTCTGGACGAGCGACTCGGAGGCGAGATGCAGGCGATTAGAAGTATTTGTTTTCACGGGAGTGGGCATGGATTTGCACTTGCTCACGCGGAGACACTACCTCGCTCCGCGTGGGGGAATGTGCGGGAATTCACGGTAGATGCAGCTGCGATGTGCGACATGCTTGCGCAAGCGGACGAGCGATCGGTTGAAGAGTGTAAGGAGGGCGTATTCAATGTACTCGTTGAGTGGATGTCTCTCGACCAGTATGGATTCGCGCTGAATCGTAAGCATCCTTTTTCCTCCTGCGATTCGGGGCCAAAGAATTTACGAAGCGCGTGCTACTACGAGATGGCGCAAAAGTTGGACGGGCTTGCCGACCGCGACCCCATCAAACTCGCAACCATAGTGGCTGACATCAGCGACGCACAATTAAGACGAACCGCGTTCCAGGTAGGAATTGCCGGCATCGTGCAAAACACATTGCAGGATGTGGATGCCACCGAGAAGATACTTTCCGCCTGCGCGACCCTAGAGGATGAATTCTTCAAGGGGTGCCTCGAGAGTTACATACATGGATTGTTCGAACATGGCGCACCACAGAAAGAATATACCCGAGCGCTCGATGTATGTCGGCTCGACGTAATTATTGCGAAGGGGTATGTGTCGCAATGCTACCACGTTGTCATGGAACGCCTTCCTCGCTTTTACTCCCAAGACCAGCAAAAGAAGATTTGTGCGTTGTTTCCTTCAGAACTTCAAGAAGATTGCAAACCCGACTGATGCGTACAAATGCGACCCAAGAAGACCCTGTATACATTGTGATATCGCCTCGCTATACCCCGCTGCGAAAGAGATATGTGTGCGTTGTGCACAGCCTTTGTATCGGTGATATTATGAACAAATGAGAAGTTTCCGAGAAAGGACGTCCGGTATCTTTTTTGGTCTTGCGGCGCTGGGCCTAACGCTGGGTGCTTCAATCGTTTTGTGGTCTGGACGTTTAGAGTCTTTCGCGTTTGGACGGACGGCTTCCCTCGGGATTTCCAACGAGTGTCTCCCGGGACAGACCTCAGTGCTCAAAAAAGAAAACCCAAATAAAATGCTCTTCATCACATGCGGCGGATTTCTGGATTAATGTTGGCGTTCCATACTGTCCGTCTTTCACGTACGAGTAATCGCATATGATGGAAAGGAGTGACATTGCCGCGCTCTACAACCAGATTCTCGACGAGTTTGTTGTGCACCCACCCGAAAAGCCGGAGGATTACTGGATACGCATGACCTCGGGTACAACGACAGGTAGGCCGTTTCTTACTATTTGGCAGAAAAAGAGCGCCGCTGCGTGGCCTCATGCGGCCGGCATGCGTCGCTTTATTGTTGCGTACGGATTGCTTGCGACTCGCATGAGCAACGTACTTTCCTTCCGCAATAATCCTGAAAACGAGGGCGCGCTCGTCCTTCCGCTCGATGCTGGTGCCCTCAATCCGTCGGTCGAGCGTCTCCTTGATGACTTTGCTCCTGATAGTTTCTATGCGATTCCGTCTTTTGCCACGCGCATCTCCGATCATATGAGTGAGCAATCTCGAAGCAGTGTGCACACGCTTGGTTTCTCGGGAGAACCCATCTCAAAGACGCTCAGAGATTTGTTTTTGTCACGTTTCCCAAAGGCGAGGCAAGTCATCACATTCGCCACTTCGGAGACGGGGGTCATCACGGGATTCCCATGCGACCATCTTTCTCCGAATCAATACCATCCGCGTGAAGGCGTCGTGATTGAAGTCGATGAGCCCGACGAGCGCGGTATCGGATACCTTCTCATCAGTAAAGATCTTCTCTTTGGGAAGCGCATGGAGCGCTACAGGATAGGTGATATGGCTCGCATTGTGCCGGAAACATGTCCGTGTGGGCAGGCGCTCACGTTTGAAGTCTTCGGTCGTGCGGGATACGATTATATAAAAGTTGCGGGTGCGATTTTGCGACGAGAGGAGTTTGACCGAGTCGCGAGCGAATGTGCAGTACTCTTCGACGATTACTACGCCGAAGCCGAAGCGGTTGTCATCGACGGGAAACTGAAAGGCAAGATAGTCCTCACTGTATATCGAGCGAATGGCGTGGCATCTGTCGAAGAGATTGCCAAGGAATTCTCGGCGCGCGTATATCTTACTGCCTCGCAGACGCTGGAACAGCTTGCTGAGCAGGAGGTGTTTCTCCCCCTTACCGTGATCGTGAGTGCAATGCCTTTGGTGCGGGACGGGAAGGCAAAGAAGCTTTCGTTGCGTACATAATATGCATATGAATACACCAACCGATAACACCGGCCGACTTGAGCAGCTCGTCACGTTTGCGAGAGAGAGCCCGTTTAGCGATTTTTACCGGAACAAATGGAGGGGAGAGAAGGCATTTGAGCGGCTTCCGCACTCGTCTCGCGCCGATTTCCTCGCGGTGCCGCTCTCGCACCGTCGTTATAAGAAAGAGAAGGGTATGGTGAAAATCGTTGGGACAGGCGAACAGGCCTTCTTGTCTGAATGGAGTTTTTCGGACATTGGACGGGAGCCGTATGCACCTCATAGTATGCGCCCATTTGTATACCTGACGGATCCGTACGAAGCGGTAGAAAAGTCCCTGTGGTGCTACGAGAACGGGATGATGCCACTGGTCGGGGAGAAAGATTCGGACATGGCCATCTTTGCTGCGGGGCGATATCAAATCGATTCGCTCATCGTCGACGAACAGTCGCTCGCGAAGTTTGCACCCTTTTTCTCGACACTCAGGACACCCCTTGCTTCCATTTCGGTGATTGGGTCAGCGTTTTCGCCGAATACACTCATGTCTTTTGAAAGATATGCGCAGTCTATTCGACTTGTTCTGGCACTCCCTGAAACGGGAGCGTTCGCCGAGGCACCACTTTCCCGCGTTCCGAAATTCACACCGCTTCCACGCTGCCACGTCGAACACGACTCTGAGATTGTTCTCACCAAAATCGCTCGGTACCCCACGCCAATCATTCGGTATAAAACTGGAATACGTACGACACCTGCCGAAGACGGTCCAAGTTTCTCTCTAGCGGCATAGGTACGTATGTGGACAGGGGAATATGAACGTTGCCCCGCGCGGCGTATAATGTAGGTACATGTCAGTGCTACACTTTCTCAGCTATCACAACGCGGTACCTATAGCGGTATCCGTCGTACTTTTGGGCGCGGGGGCGAGTTTTGCGGCCACAAATCCCGAGACGATATACTCTGAATCTCAGCCGGTTCTGTCTATCGACAATACATATCTCGTCAACAAAGATCTCGGTTCGTATAGTCCTCGAGCACAAATAGTCGCGGTGACAGAGGATGTTGACACATACTATATAGAATACGTGCTTTACACAATCGACCTCGACGATGCCGTCTGGAAAGATGTCACGCGGCAGCAGGTCATGAAAGTTTCAAAGGAGGCGCTCGGTCCGTATCGCGATCTTGGGGTGTACGTCACCGGTCAGCTCAAGGAAAATATTGAGCAAGAGATACGGCGCCTCGCTGAGACGCAGGAGATAGAAAAGAGAAATATATCGCAGAAAATCGTTGCGACCGAATACGGGGGACTTATCGGTAAAATGCTCGATACCACGACCGAGACACTACCGGGCTACACGCCGGTCGTGGTGCCTCCGCCGGAGCCGCAGGTAGCGGCATCTGGCGAAGCTGCAGGGGGTGCACCAGCATCTGGGTCACAGTCTCAGGAGACGCCGTCTGCGCCGGCTCCTCAGAGCGACCCGGGTGCGCCGACTATTCAGGTCTTGGGCAATAATCCTGCACGAATCCCTCTCGGGAGCACGTATGCTGACCTTGGTGCCGTAATTACCGGGCCGACGCCACTGGACCAAGCCCTCGGTATTCATGTATTTGTAAATGGTGTTGAAACACAGACGCCTACTATTGATACCGCCACAACGGGGGAGACGATAATTCGGTATGAGGCCACCAACGCGGCGGGTCAGAGGGGAGTCGCAGAAAGGGTAGTCATTGTCTACAATCCGAATGCTCCTGCAGCTTCGAGTGAGTCAGCCCCCGCTACGACAGCTGCATCCACGACTCCGGTAACCGAGCAGACTGACGCAACGATACCCTCAGCACAAAGCACCCCTGCATCGGAGAGCGCCTCGGCACCGGCAGCGTCTTCGACAGACGCGACAGCGCAATAGCAGACGTTGGACACATCCGAAAGGGATTCTTCAGAAAAGACGGGTGATATACTGCTTCGTACTATGGCAAAAATCGCAATCAACGGCTTCGGCCGCATCGGGAGAGGGTTTATGCGTGCTGCGCACGGGCAGACTGAAGTCGAGATCGTAGCTATCAACGATCTCACATCTCCTGCCAATCTCGCCTATCTCTTAAGCTACGACTCAGTCTACGGGAGAGCACCATTTAGCGTTTCATCGAGCGAAAAGACGCTCGTCGTCGACGGCAAAACTATCCCCGTTCTCTCTGAGAGGGACCCGGGAGCGCTTCCTTGGCGAGATATGGGCATCGATATCGTCCTAGAGTCGACAGGATTCTTTACGGATGCAGAAAAAGCACGCACACACATCACGGCGGGAGCAAAAAAAGTCGTCATAACAGCTCCGGCAAAAGGTACGGGTGCCGAAACCATCCTAATCGGTGCCAATGAAGAAAAGTTTGGTACCTGCGACATCACATCGAATGCATCGTGCACGACAAATGCCGCAAACCCCCTCATTGGTGTACTCGATGAGGTTATCGGAATAGAGAGAGCTCTCCTCAACACGACCCACGCATATACGGCCACGCAGGCAATCGTGGATGCGCCGGCACCCGACGACTTCCGCCGTGGCCGAGCGGGCGCGCTCAACCTATCCCCAAGTTCGACCGGAGCTGCAAAAGCTACCTCTCTCGCGTATCCGCAACTTGCCGGCAAATTCGACGGCATAGCAGTGCGCGTTCCTGTGCCGGCGGGCTCCATAGTCGACATCACATTTGTACCGAAGCGCCCTACATCGGTCGAAGAAGTGAATAATGCACTGCGCTCTGCAGCCTCAAGCGACCGATGGAAGCGGGTGTTCGCGGTCACTGAAGAGCCACTTGTTTCTTCCGACATTCTGGGTCTCCCGTATGGCGCAATCGCTGACCTGCAAATGACTCGCGTTGTCGATGGGACCCTCGTAAAGGTTCTCGCATGGTACGACAATGAAATGGGGTATGTGCACACACTTCTTGAACACGTGAAAGAGGTCGCCAAGAGAATGTAGTATGCGCGTGTATTTTGCATCTGATCACGCGGGATTCGAACTCAAAAATAAACTCGTGGAGTATGTCAGGGGTACGCTCGGTGCTGATGTGCAGGATTGCGGCGCGCACGAGCTCGACACTACCGATGATTATCCTCGAATCATCGCATCAGCGGCACGGCAACTATCTTCAGACCTGTCGCAAGGCATTGATAGCAGAGCAATCCTGCTTGGCGGCTCAGGCCAGGGTGAAGCGATGGTCGCCAATCGATTCAAAGGAGTTCGTGCCGCGCTCTATTATGGCGAGGCGAAAGCTCCACAGACGGATGTCTCGGGGAAGCGGTTGGACATGATTGCGTCTGTGAGAGAACACAATGACGCCAACGCTCTTTCTCTAGGTGCACGATTTCTCTCTTTTGAGGAGGCGCAAGATGCAGTAAAAAAATGGCTCGAGACACCCTTTTCCGGAGACGAACGTCATGCCCGGAGGGTCGCCGATATTGACGCTCAGCTCTAAAGTCCTTATCCACAAAGGCTTTTCCTTAGTCCTCCTCTCACGTATACCCCTTTAGAAATGGCACGGAAGAGTGTTGGTAAGTTATATTGATTTTATATCGAACGGGGTATACTTGCAGCTATGAGCGACTTACGATTTGACACAGGCGACAATGAATTTGCCAGTTCGCGAGATACCTCATCCGGTTTCGACCTTGCCGGCAAGCTCGTAGAGTGGGGGCTCGTTTCTGACAGACAGCAGGCCACGTACGTGCTCATAGGCGCAGGGGTGCTTGCGCTCATTATCGCGTTTTTCTTATTCAGATCGAGCGGTAGCGATTTGCCTCCGCCTCCGCCCATAGGCGTATAGATTCCATGAAGATCAGCTCAACTAAACGCGGCTTCACTCTCATCGAACTACTCGTGGTGATAGCAATTATCGGTATGCTCTCATCAGTCGTCCTCTCATCCTTGAACGGTGCGAGAAAGAAAGCGCGCGACGCTCGTCGCCTGGCGGATTTTAAACAGCTCCAGACAGCGCTCGAATTGTACTACTCGGACAACACGGCGTATCCAGAGTCGGTTACTCAGGCAAACATATCGACGGCTCTCTCGGGGCTTGCACCGGCGTATATGGCAGCAATACCTGAAGACCCGCTCGGCGGCAGCTACCACTATGTGTACAAGACGACTGCAGGCGGCACATTCTACTGTCTCGGTACTGCGTACGAAGGCACGGCTCCTGCGTCGACATGCAACACGACAAGTCTCGGCAGCTCTCTCACAGGTGTCGGATATTCGGTTGGCCCGTAAATCTGCGCGCTTCTATCGAAGATGAAGTATCTCTGCAATCCTCGCATACTACCGACGAACACGAGTCCGTCGGATTTGTCAGAGCTCGCACGACGCACGGAGGAATTTTCTCGCTTCGCGACTGAAATTCAGCTGGATATTGCTGACGGCGTGTTTGCACCTGTCGTATCGTGGCCATATCAATCAGGTCAGTGGCAAGAATTGGAGCGACTCGCGCAGGGTGAAAAACTCCCCCTATCCGAAACAGTGGCGTACGAGGCGCATCTGATGGTACAAGAGCCGCTCGAAGTGGGGGTCTTACTTGCCAAAGCAGGGTGCCAGCGTCTTATTTTTCACAATGAAGCGACCGGTATCACGAGTGCGAGGGAGATGACTCGAGCATGGAAGGATGCCGGTGCAAAAGAAGTTGGGGTGTCGCTCCTCGTAGACACGCCTCTTGAAGCAATCGATGATGTCATTGGTTTTGTTGATGTCGTGCAGCTTATGTCGATACCAAAAATCGGCGCTCAGGGGCAGCCCTTTGATGAGCGCACGCTTTCGCGCGTGGAAGAGCTACACGCAAAATACCCTGACATGATGGTCGCTGTCGACGGAGGTATCTCCGAGTCAAATATCGAGCTTTTGGTACGCGCGGGAGCAAACCGACTGTGTGTAGGCTCCGCAATATCAAATGCAATGAACAAAGAGGCGGCGTTTGCCACTCTCTTCGAGCGCGCGATGCGCGGATGTGCGCCGCAGAGCGTTTCTGAGGTGCTATAGGGAAAAGGATTCGCGGATGATGTGGAAGAGGTAACCCGTGGTCAGCTCGACGCGGTATACTACTCTCATGGAAGCTCTCACCGACGCAGAAGTTAAACGGCTCGAGAATAAAGCCGGCGCAATCAGACAGACGATTATAGAAATGTTGGTCGCAGCGGGGAGTGGCCATACGGCAGGGCCGCTCGGTATGGCAGATATTTTCACGGCGCTCTATTTTCATGTCCTCAAGCACGACCCTCATAATCCCGCGTGGGAAGAGCGAGATCGCTTGATATTGAGCAACGGCCATATCACGCCGGTGCGCTATGCCGCTATGGCTCATGCGGGGTATTTTCCCGTAGAAGAATGCCTGACGCTCCGAAAATTCGGTTCGCGATTGCAAGGTCACCCTGAGAGAGACAAATTGCCGGGCGTAGAGACGACATCGGGCCCGCTCGGATCAGGCCTCTCACAAGCATCAGGGTACGCGTATGCAGCCCGTATGGACGGGAAGACGTTTCGCGTCTTTTGTGCGATGTCGGATGGCGAGCAGCAGGAGGGAAATACGTGGGAGGGCGCGATGTTTGCAGGTAAGTACCGTCTCTCGAACCTCACTGCAATCATGGACCGTAACAACATACAAATAGACGGTATGACAGAAGACATCATGCCGCTCGAGCCTCTACGAGATAAGTATGAAGCCTTCGGCTGGCACGTCCTTGAGGTTGATGGGCACAATATTCCGCAATTCATCCAGGCGTGTGATGAGGCAAGCGCTATTGCGGAGAAGCCCACGCTCATTCTCGCGCACACAATCCCAGGCAAGGGAATACGCGCAATTGAGAGGGATTATCGCTGGCACGGCAAACCGCCGAGCAAAGAAGAGGCGGTGCTTTTTTTGAACGAACTCCGGACAATGGAGGGGAAAGTAGCGAGTGAGCACCAATAACGTATGCGCACGTTTAATATCTATCGAGTTCTTGCACCCGTAAATACTATAGTGGTTTTCTGCTTGTATCTCCTATTTATGTTGATGTCGGGCCTCTCATACCATAACCCCGAAGACATGATGACCGACAGTATCATCTTGCTTTTCGCACACGGAGTACTCATTGCAAGCATTGTCGGAGGATGGAATCTTACACATATGCAGACGAATACGTGGGGCAGGATCGTCAACTGGTTGTGTATGCTACTTCCGTGGATTTGTCTTGCGCTCTGGATAGCTGGAGATTACCTGTACTACCAGTACATCTGGCCGTATTATTTGTATGCTTAATCTCGAAGCGAAATTGCGAGAAGATATTTGGGAAGCCAAAGTGAGCGCGGCAACGCGCGATGGATTTGGTAAGGGGCTTGTCGAGGCGGGGGATGCCGACGCGCGCATCGTGGCGCTCTCCGCCGACCTCACAGAAAGTACTCGCGTCGAGGAGTTTAAGAAAAAGTATCCCGAGCGCTTCATCGAAGTGGGCGTAGCGGAACAAAATATGGCGACGGTGGCGGCCGGGATGGCTAACTACGGGAAGATACCATTCATCACGTCGTATGCGGCGTTTTCTCCGGGGAGGAATTGGGAACAGATTCGTACCACAATCGCGCTCAATGACGTACCGGTCATCGTGTGTGGCATGCACTCCGGTGTCTCTGTGGGCCCCGATGGAGCCACGCATCAAATGCTGGAGGATATCGCACTGATGCGCGCTATGCCCAATATGGTGGTGATTTCTCCGTGCGACAGCGAAGAGGGTAGGAAGGCTACGCTCGCGGCCGCGAAGCTTGGTAAGCCTGTATACATGCGATTTGGCAGAGAAAAGACGGCGATTATGACGACTGCTGAAACGCCGTTTGAAATAGGAAAGGCCAACATCTTGTACGGAGGTGACACCTCCGTGTGTGCGATATTCGCTACCGGAGCGCTCGTGCACAACGCACTTCTCGCTGCGAAGCAGCTCGAGAGCGAGGGAGTGTCAGTGAGTGTAATCAATATACATACGATAAAGCCGCTTGATAAGGAGATTGTTGTACGCGAGGCGAAACGCGCAGGCGCGGTAGTCACGGTGGAGGAGCATCAAGTCGCGGGAGGGCTCGGTAGCGCGATTGCAGAAACTCTCGCACAAGAAGCACCAACCCCGATTGAGTTTATCGGCGTGCACGACATGTATGGTCAGTCGGGAGAGCCGAAGGAGCTGATTGAGCACTATGGCATGGGAGTCTCGCATATTGTCGCGGCGGTCAAAAAGGTCACGACTCGTCGATAAAAAAGAATCGAGCTCGCGCAAAGCGCGAGCTCGAGGTAGAAGAACTAAACGGTCGGCAGCGGGTACTTGCACCCGCGCTTTTCTTGGAATGCGGTGTGGGAACCGAAGCGACCCACCGGCATGAGTTTCCCGTCGAAGTACTTTGCAGACTTCTTCGAGACACTCTTTCCGTCGGTTCGCTTATAGAACCGTGCGCATTCCCAGCCCGCAGGCAGACGATACGTAGTCCAAGCATTCCGCAGCAGGTCGCGCGCGATATTTTGCGCTTCCTTCCACTTGGCTTGCTCGCTACGATTCGTCGCAAGCTTGTGCTCAAGGACCCAGCTAAACTGGCGTTCTTGAGCGACTGCACCGCAGACGGTTTTTGGCCACTGCGGATCCGGGTCGGCTACACGCGCGAGCGTGAGCATCCCCAGCTTGCGCTTCTCGTCGCGGGATTCACCACGTGCCTCGTGGTACAAATTCTCCGCGAGACACATTGCCGCCCGTTCATTCTTCGCATGCACCGAGAGGGAATATCCCCCATAGGTGATAGCGAGAACGGCAAGGCAGGCAAACGAGAAGTAGGGGGCGAAACGAAAGAGCGTTGCCTCGATTCGCCACAGGTTCTTTGTAATCATTACGCGGACTCCACGATGTTGATGTTGGGGGTCCGAGTGTTCCTGTCCTCTGTGCGCCCGGGGAGATTGGGCACTGTTTCAATTATAACATCTATCGCTGGGAAGTCAACTCTCTAGAATGGCTCAACACCGCGGCTTTTACGAGCAGGCGAGGGGCCTTGTGAGTCCAGACCCTGTAGAGGCGTTAAAAAAGTCCCTCAGCTCGGAGCATCTCTTTGAATTGCTCGACGAGAGGTGCACGGGTCTCCGCGACGGTCGTCGAAAGCAAATTCTCCTTTTCGGTCGGATCCGACGACAGATCAAACATGAAGCGCTTGCTCGGCACTCGCACCGCCCGTATATAGACAAGGTCTCCCCATCGCGCGCCTTCCGAACTCTTCTCAATGACAGGCAAGTTTGTGTCCCAGGCATCGACGGCAGAGAGAGAAGATGGTGGGACTATGTCAGGAGTGATTGTGTGAAGAAAAAACGGATAGCCATTCTCGTACCGCAAGAGTCGCTTTCCCAGATTTTCTCCTTTCAAAAGGATCGAGATGTCGTCTCCTGCGAATGTGTCCGGGCTTGGAATGTCCATGAGCGAAAGGACGGTGGGCCCTAGATCGAGGAGCGAAACCGGTTCAGACACTCGGCGCGCGCCAGCGCCTGGCGCGCGGACCATAAGCGGCACATGCATCTCTTCTTTATGAAGAGAAAGACCATGCCAGAAATGACCGTGTTCCCAGAACGCCTCGCCATGATCGGACAAGAGGATGACAACCGTATCGTCGAGCGTGGACTCCGGTATAGATTCCAGAAATCTCCCCAACTTGTCGTCCAGTCGACGAAGCTGCTGGTCGTATCGCAAGATGTAGTCATGCAAGGTCTCTGTAGTCGGCGTAGCCGCTAGATTGGCGTGGAGGATGTCCTGCATTGTCACCGTCTTGTTTTGGTCGCTTGTTCCGAACACCGTGTCATAGGGAGGCACGGGGCTGTAGGGGTCATGCGCATCAAAGGTGTGCACCATGAGAAGAAAAGGATTGCCAGTACGCTTTGACTGCTCCGAAAGTCTTCGCACTGCACCCCCGGCTTTTGAAAAAGTATCAGTGCCACCATATTCGATTTCTGCTTCTTTGAATGGACTGTTGACCGCATCCGTGACGAATACTGTATTAGGGAGGAGGACTCCGTATATCGCACTGCCCGCGTCTCGGGCCGCGCTTACAAAAGATGGTTTCCCGTTGCGTGCGAGATCCTTGAACGTGACTTGAGACGGGACATTCGAAAAGTACAGTGATGCGAATGACGGCAGCGTCCACGGAGCCCCTGAATAGGCGTTCTCAAAAATTGTCCCTCTCGAGAAGAATTGTTCTGTCTGCGGCATTGTGTCGCGGCCGTAGCCGTATGTCTGCAGGTGTCCCGCGGCGAGGGTGTCCACCGCGATGATGATCATATTGCATCCGTCTGTGCATCGAATCGAGTCTGCTCCACGGCTGTCGGTAGCGTGCAAGAGCGCGCCCGCGAACAGGGCAAGGATGATTAAAAAGAAGGCGACTTTACCGCGCAATTTCACTCCGGCATCTTATCACGGGAGCAAATTGTCGAGTGGATTCCTGCGTGATTGGGTCAGAGTTCAGCAGTCGTCTATAGTGAGGTCGCCTTGAAATCGGCAGGGCGTTTTTCGTAAAATTCTTCGATCTTTTCAGGAGTGAGGAGTCCTCTCTGCGCGCCAATCTCTTGGACGACGTATGCCGAGTTGATGTGACCTCGCAAAAGCGCTTCCTGGAGCGAGAGTCCTTTGATGAGATACGACACGGTCGTAGACGCAGTCGCATCGCCAGCACCAGTGCGCTCAAGCGGCGGCTTTGGGTCGGGATACATGGGCGCATGCCAGGCATTGCCGCTCTCGTCCATAGCATAGGAGCCGCCTCTTCCGTCGGTGATGACGGCATTTTTCGATCCGAGACTTCGCATGCCTTGCAGGAGAAGTTTGAAGTCAGTGTCCTGCGTCTTGAGTATCGTCTGAGCCTCCTGCTTATTGCAGAAAACTATCTCTGCGTTTTCATACAGAGGCTTGAGTGCATCAGCGCCTTGTTTGATCTGGAAGGTGCCCGGTTGGAATGCCATCTTCACTGAAGCATTCTTTGCAACGTACTCTCCGATGGCCATCTGATACGGAATCGTACCTTCGCCGAGCGACGAAAGGTAAATCCATTTCGGTGGTTCCGGGAGTACGGGCATCTCGTAGGCATACGCCTCGTGCTTGATAAGTATGGTGCGCTCGCTCTCGTACCACAGCACGAAGTGGTAGTTGGTCTTCTTTCCCTTTTCTATCACGATAAGAGAGGTATCGACGCCTTCTTTCTTGAATGTGTCTATACAAAGACGACCGTTGTCATCGTCGCCGACATGGACGCGAAGCGAAGCCTTGACGCCGAGTCTTGCAGCGGCAACCGCGGCGTTCGCGGAGTTGCCGACTGCAGGGATTTTCTCCGAAAACTCAAACGGTACTTTGTCGCCGAAGCGAACACTGAGCATGCAGTGCTCGTCGTTGATGTCGCAATTGACGCGGGCGTCCTTGAGACGAATAAATTCGTCGATGACGGTGTCACCGATAGCAAGAAAATCAATACTCATGCCAGCAATTTTATCATGCGAGACGGGTGGTATTATGTTGGCATGCAAACTCTACGAGAGGTGATTGAAGAGGCGCGCGATGCTCATAGAGGCATCGGACATTTTAATGTATCGGATTCCAACCAGCTGAATGCGGTGGTGGAAGCTTCTAAGAACACTTCGCTCCCGGTCATTATCGGTGCCTCCGAGGGTGAGAGAAAATTCTTCGGGGTGAGGGCGCTCGCCGCCGTGGTAGCCGCTATGAAGGCGCAGATGAATCGTACATATCTCAATGCCGACCACACGTATTCGCTCGAGCTCGTAAAAGAAGCTATCGATGCCGGGTTTGACGCAGTCATATTTGACGGAAGTCACCTCTCTTTGGAAGAAAATATTGCGCAAACGCGCGCTGCTGTCGCATACGCGAGAGCCAGTGGCAGGGACGTGCTGGTAGAGGGTGAGATAGGACGAATAGGCACGTCGAGTAAGCTGCTCGACAAAGCACCGGAAGACATCGATACCGAACTCACGACGCCCGACGATGCGGCGCGGTTTGTACGCGAAACCGGTGTTGACCTGCTTGCTCCCGCAGTGGGCACCATGCACGGGAGGCTCAAGAGCGGTCCCATGCCGCGTATCAATGCGCAGCGCATCGAGGAGATACGAGAGGCCGCTGGAGTGCCGCTCGTGCTCCATGGCGGCTCGGGCTCTACCGATGAGGACTTTGTGGCGGCAGTGAAAGCGGGCATCTCAATCGTCCACATCAATACCGATATTCGTATAGCGTACAGAAAGGGTATAGAAGCAGGCCTCTCAAAGGATGCCGACGAAATCGCTCCGTATCGATTCTTGCAGCCTGGCGTTGATGGGGTGAGAGCCGAGACGGAGAGATACCTCAAGCTTTTTGCCCTCAAGTAGGCAAAAGGTTTGCAAAAACGCTCTAAATACGTATACCCCATGAGATAAGAATTCTCGGGCGAGTCAAATGGGCTTGATTTTTTTATCTCACGGGGTAGACTGCTGAGCCATGATAGTGAAGTTGGAAGTCAGCCCTCGCGATTCGAAAGAATCGACAGAAACGCTCCGCCAGCGCGGTGCGGTTCCGGCCGTTTTCTATGGTCCGAAGGAGGAGTCGACTGCAATCTCGATAGACGCACGTAGGCTCGCATCCGTTTGGAAAGATGCCGGCGAGACCACCATCATCACGCTTTCCGGCGCCGGTGAAGACAAAGACACACTCATCCGCGACGTGCAGTTTCATCCTGTCACGAGCGCTCTCCTCCATGCAGACTTTTACGTTCTCGAAAAAGGTAAGAAAATCACGATTAATATCCCGCTCGAGTTCGAGGGCCAGGCTCCGGCAGAGAAGGCGGGTCACGTCATCTCGAAAGCGCTTCACGAAATCGAAATCGAAGTTTCCCCTGCTGAACTCCCGCACAATCTCCCCGTCGACCTCACGGTACTCGTCGGTGTAGGAGACCACATCACGGCTGCACAGATAAAGCTCCCGCCGAGCGCGACTCTGATAACGGATCCCGAAGAAATTGTTGCATCGGTCACCGAACACGTCGAAGAGAAAGAACCGGCACCGGCTGAGAGTGCTGCAGCAGAGGGCGCAGCTCCTGCCGAGGGTGAAGCGGCTGCAGCTGAGGGTGAAGCGAAAGAGTAGCGCTCGGCCGCGGTACATTTTACCGTCGCTATCTGGCCTTGCTAGGCCAGCGCTCGATCTCGCGCCCGTCGGCGCTGCGAAGACGGTAAAATGTACCGCCGCACTCGCCCATAAAGTAAAAGTTGATTGGCACACGAGTGCCGGATTTGTGTAAAAAAGTCGCTCGGTATACGTTCTCATCCGCACGCATATTTTCCTGGTGGAAAATTCCTCGTGCTCGCGCCGGCGCGCTCGCAAGGCTCACTCAAACGTATACACTCGCTTATCGCAGTACGTGCGGACAAGACCGACCTTCAGGTTCGGTCTTTGTCATAACTAATTGGTATAATCGTCATACCTCTTGTATATGAAGCAATCGCTCGTTCTTTTTGCATGCGCCGTGGCGTTTCTTGGTGCGCTCTCATTCCCCACCACGTCTTTCGCAGTAACGAGTGCGGAGGAGCGAGCGGCACTGCAGGCGCAGCTCGATCAGATAGAACGTGATATCGCCAACAATAAGGGCACGCTCTCCGAGCTCCAAAAGCAACGCACAACACTCGAGCGAGACATCGCGATTTTGGATAACAAAATTAAAACCGCCCAAAAACAGATACGCCAGACCGACCTCACGCTCAAGCAGATACAGACGGATATTACCGACAAGCAGCAGGCGATACGCTTGGTCGATATAAAAGTCGTGAAGGGTCAAGATTCTCTCGCGCAAATACTGCGTCGCACCCGTGAAATCGATGATCTCTCGATTGCGACACTTGCGCTGGCGACCGGGTCTATTTCAGATGTGTTTCAGCAGATAGACAATTACGAAACGATTCAAAAAGCGCTCGGCGAATCGTTTGAAGAGATGGCACTCTATAAAGAGGAGCTTTCCAACAGGAAGAGGTCACTGGAAGAAAAAGAAGACGAGGCGCAGAAGGTGCGCACGGCGCAGCTAATCGCGAAGCAGGCGATTCTCGAGGACGAGAAAGAGAAGCAGACGATACTGAATGCCACAAAGGGGCAGGAGAAGACGTATCAACAAATCATCGCCGATAAACAGAAGCAGGCCTCTGCCATCCGGGCGGCACTATTCGGTCTGCGCGACAGCGGTGCGATACCGTTTGGCACCGCATATGATTATGCGAAGCAAGCGTCGCAAGGCACGGGCGTTCCCGCCGCCTTGATCCTTGCCATTCTCACACAGGAGACGAATCTCGGTGAGAACCAGGGTTCATGCTACGTGAAGGATCTCGCTACAGGCAACGGTGTCGGCAAGAATACCGGACGCGCGTTCAATAAGGTGATGGCTGCGCCGCGCGATACCACACCTTTCCAGACGATTACCGAGTCGCTCGGACGTGATTGGTCAAACACGCCCGTATCGTGCCCTCAGTCGGTTGGCTACGGCGGGGCCATGGGCCCTTCGCAATTCATTCCTTCGACATGGATGCTCTATAAGACGCGTCTCGCAAATCTGACCGGCGAGACCTTCCCGGATCCATGGAATGCTCGGACGGCGATATTCGCGACTGCGCTCCTCATGGAGGACAATGGCGGCGACGGCGGCACTCGCGAGAGTTGGCGCAAAGCGGCGCTCCGCTATTTTGCCGGGGGCAATTGGAGCAAGCCGGCCAACGCGCCATATGGTGATGGTGTGCTACGACACATGGACAAAATCCAGGCGGAAATCAACATCCTGGAAGGCAAATAGCGCCACCATTTGTCTTTTTGAAAGAATTTGGGTCTACCCCGTGAGATAGGTCTCAATTGGGGGGACGAGAAGCCAGATGCTGAGATACGGCGGTTGCACGGGATAGGCATTTGAATATTTATATCTCATGGGGTATAGTACCGCGACATGAAAAAGGATATTCATCCGGAGAACTATCGTAGCGTTATCTTCGAGGACGTAACCTCGGGGAAGCGTTTTCTCATTGGCTCGACTATCGCGACCGATAAGACCGACAAATGGGAGGATGGAAAGGAGTATCCTGTCTACCAGATTGAAATCTCGAGCGCTTCTCATCCGTTCTACACCGGCCAGTCCAAGACTATCGATACCGCGGGTCGCGTAGAGAAGTTCAAGAATCGCGCCGCTGCGAAGAAGAAGTAACGCTCGGAGAATGCGTCTTTCGGAGTCGCTGTCTGCGACTGCTGTCTCAGCGCTGACTCTCGGCCCGTCGGCCTGCGAGACACTCCGAAAGACGCATTCCCACTCGCTCCGAGCGGAAAATGCCATATACTCGCGTTATGACTGAGCAAAAGAAAATAAATCCTGAAGAATTCGCCGACGACCAGCGAGTGGCGTATTTGATACCCGAGTGGAAGCGACTTACGCAAGCGGAAAAAGATGCCGCCGAGCTTTTGGAAGTGGACCCTGCGATGAAAGAGCTCGCAGAGAAAGAGCTCGAAGAGATTAGTCTGCAAAAGGATGCACTCTTGGAACAGATGGAGAATATTGTCGGCAAGGTAGGCGAGCGCGAATGGCCCAACGAGATTGTGCTCGAAGTCCGAGCAGGAGTCGGGGGCGATGAAGCTTCGCTGTTCGCAGAAGATTTGGCGCGCATGTATTTGCGCTACGCAGAGTCCAAAGGCTGGAAGACGCGCTCGCTCGACGAATCGCGCGCAAGTATCGGCGGGTACAAAGAGGCACAGTTTGAAATACGTGGTGAAAATGCCTATCGTGAACTGCAGTTTGAGACGGGCGTGCATCGCGTACAGCGCGTGCCGGCGACTGAGAAGGCGGGGCGCACTCATACCTCCACCGCATCGGTCGCGATAATGCCGATATATAAGCGCACCACTATTGTCATCAATCCTTCAGACCTCGAGATAGAGACATCGCGCTCAGGAGGCGCGGGAGGTCAAAACGTCAACAAAGTGGAAACAGCGGTGCGCATCATCCACAAGCCAACAGGCATGGATGTGCGCTGCACGTCGGAGCGAAGCCAAGTTCAAAACAGAGAGAAAGCAATGATGCTTCTCACGAGCAGGCTGCAGCAAGCGCAAGACGAGCGCGAAGCCAGGGAGCGGGCTGCAGACCGCAAGCAGCAGGTCGGCACCGGCGACCGTTCGGAGAAGATTCGTACATACAATTTCCCGCAAGATAGAGTTACTGACCACCGCATCAAGCAGTCGTGGTCGAATATAGAGGGGATTATGCAGGGCCGCATAGGGCCCATCTTGGAGGCTCTTGAGAAAGCCGAGGGGGGAGACCTTTCGGATGGGGGAGGTACTACCGAAGACGACGAATAAACGCGCCCTACCCCCCACGACGGGCATGGCAGCGCTCGGACCGGTGGGTTCGATTTGGTGCGAGAATCTCCCGCCCTTGCAGGGGCGGCTCCGCTTTGGTACTATCCCAGTGCTCCGCCGCCTGGCGGATTCAACATATTCATGGCAACAGAAAGCGATATCAAGACACTCTTTGAAGCGGGCGCGCACTTCGGTTTTTCTCGCGCACGCAGACACCCTACCGCAGCACCCTTTCTCTTCGGTACAAAAGACCGCACTGATATCTTCGATCTTGAGGAGACTGAGCGCCGCCTCGCTGCAGCAGCTGAGTTTGTCGCTTCAATCGCACAGTCAGGTAAGCAGGTGCTCTTCGTAGGCGGTAAGCACGAAGCAGTCGCAACCGTAAAGAGTCTCGCCGAGCAGATAGGCGCCCCATACGTCGCGGGACGCTGGATCGGCGGTACGCTCACCAATTTCAAGAACATTCGCAAGCGCATCGACCTCCTCCTCAAGCTCTCAGAAGAGCGTGAGACGGGCGCGCTCGAGAAGTACACCAAGAAGGAACGCCTTCTCATCGATCGACAGATAGAAGAGCTCATCGCCCGCTTCGGCGGACTCGTGAGCATGACGGATCTTCCCGGTGCTCTGTTTGTCGTCGATTCGAGACATGAGAATACTGCGGTCCAAGAGGCAAATCAGCTCGGCATACCGGTTGTCGGACTCGCATCCTCGGATTGCGACTTCGCTCTCGTACAGTATCCGATACCGGCCAACGACACTTCGGTACGCAGCATCCGCCTCGTCGCGGAAGCTATCGCGGAAGCGTACCAGAGTGCCAAGCGCGCTCCCGCTCCCAAAGCGGCAGTGCAGCGCTAAGTGTTATAATCGATAAATAGGCCGTGAACGGCCACTTGTTCTACTATTATGGCTACAACAGAAGAAATAAAGGCATTGCGCGATGAGACAGGTGTTTCGATAATGCAGTGTAAGAGGGCACTCGAAGAGGCGGCAGGTGATGTGGAGAAGGCCAAGGTCTTGCTCCGCAAGGCCTCGGCGGCCATCGCTACAAAGAAGTCCGATCGTGAGCTTGGTGCGGGCGTCGCTGCTGCGTATGTGCACGCTGGAGGCTCTGTAGTGGGTGCAGTCGTGCTCGCCTGTGAGACTGACTTCGTGTCAAAGAACGAAGAGTTTTCGAAGCTGGCATACGACATCGCCATGCACGTAGCCGCCATGAAGCCACAATTTAAAACGAAAGACGATGTGAAAGACACAGACGTCCGTGCCGCCAAAGAAGTCTTCACGGAAGAAGCGGCGAATGTGCCGGCAGAAAAGCGCGACATGGTTGTGCAGGGGAAACTCGATGCGTATCTCAAAGAGCGCGTGCTTCTCGAGCAGCCGTTTGTGAAAAACGGTGACATCACGATTCGCGAGCTCATCGACACGCACATGCAGAAGTTTGGCGAGAAGATTGAGATAACGCGCTTTGAACGACTCTCGGTAAAATAGCCATGATAGCAGCGGCATCAGTATTTTTCGCATCGCTCACCGGACTCTCCCTGCTCTTCGGACTTAAGGCTATCGAATCAAAGCGAGGAAATGTATTCTTGCCTCGCGTGCGCTCTGCCGCCGATGACGCGGCGCTCTCTCTCAAATCGCTCCTCACGGACCTTCGCATTATGCTCTCCAAGCTTCCGCCGGCATGTGTGTACCTGAGCCGAATCGCGCTCCATAAGCTCGCGCTAGGTTCCGCACAGCTTGCACGCCTCGCTGAAGCGCAGTCGCACAAAGTAGCGGACCTCGTGTCGCATAAGCGCGGATTTGAGAAGCGAGAGCCACGTTCCGACTTTCTCAAGCAGGTAAGTGAACGAAGCACAGAGAGCTCTGATATCGACGTGGAAATTCGTTAGACCTTGAGCCGCCTCCCGGACTTGAACCGGGGACCTTCGCTTTACAAAAGCGTTGCTCTACCAACTGAGCTAAGGCGGCTTTGGCAGGATTATATACGTAGTATCGATTGTTGGCCATTTCTTATACAGGTGATATATTCTCGCGAGCTTCAGGCACCTCAGTCCTTGGATGGCAAAGCTGGACCGAAAATCGGATACGCCAAGCGCCCAAAGCAATACAGGGGAGAGAGAAACCTCGAACAGCAGCGTTTAGACAGGGTTGGCAACCCACCGATGTCCAGCAGGGGAGAAGAGCTCAAAAGAGAAAGGGGGTTATGCCACCAATAATTAATGATCACCACCTAAGCCGGAGTTTGGGCCACGGGAAACCGTGGCCCCCTTCTTGTACTTGCGTAAGATAGGGTAGGGAGTATACTATAGATATTACTTCTTATCGCACGCGTATGGATGACCAATGCAAAGAGATGATTAATCACATAGGGCGTCTTCAGGGACAGCTTGAATCGGTAAAGAAAGAGCTCATGCGAGGTGATTCGGCCGAGTGCGGTAAAGCGTCTCGGACGCTTCTCTCAAGCCTCCGTTCGTTTGAGGGCTTGAGGACATCGTTCATCACAATGTTTCTCGACGAGCGTTTTCTCGCAAAACGCACGCTTTCGGCCGGAGAGAAAATCGAATTAAAGGACCTGTTGGCGCTCATAAAAGGATAACCATATGCAATCAATCACTGTACAAGAACTCGAGCACGAACTCAAAGAACACACGGGTGACGCTTCGGTCGACTTTATCAATGTCTGCACTCCGCAGGAGTACGCGGAGGCACACATACCGGGTGTCCGTAGCGTGCCCTTGAGCGACCTCGGGCAGCATCTGAACGAATTTAAGGACAAGAGGACCATCTATGTACATTGCCGCTCCGGAGGCCGCAGTCGTATGGCGATTCAGGCACTGCATGACATGGGGATTTCAGCGGAGCTCGTCAACGTCGAGGGCGGTATTCTTGCGTGGACTGAGTCCGGCAAACCGCTTAATCGTACGTAAAAAAAGCTCATCACATTCACTATGAACAAGAATCAACCCATACAGAGGCCGGACGTGCATACGTTCTTTGACCTCGCCACGCACACAGCGAGCCATGTGGTAATCGATCCGTCCACGAAAAAATGCGCAGTTATCGACTCGGTGATGGATTATGAACCCCACGGCGCCAAGATTTCGTTTGACTCAGCAGACGGCATTATCTCCTTCATCCGCGAGCGAGGACTTTCCTTGGAGTGGGTTCTTGAGACGCACGCGCATGCAGACCATCTTTCCGCTGCGCCGTACATTCAGCGTGAACTCGGCGGAAAAATCGGAATCGGAAGAGAGATAATCACGGTGCAAAATGTATTCGGCAAGATTTTCAATGAGGGGACGGAGTTTCAACGGGACGGCTCACAATTCGACCGCCTCTTTGATGACGGGGATGAGTTCTCCATTGGGTCGCTGCCGGTACGCGTCATTCACACCCCCGGCCACACTCCCGCTGATGTGACATACGTAATCGGCGATGCGGCATTTGTCGGGGACACGGTCTTTATGCAGGACTATGGAACAGCGCGGTGTGACTTCCCCGGCGGCTCTCCGGAGGACATGTATCGCTCGATCCAGAAGCTTTTCACGTTGCCCGATGAGACGCGTGTTTTCGTGGGTCACGACTACCTGCCCGCCGGGCGTGAAGAGTACAAATGGGAAACCACCATCGGCGAGGAGAAGAAACATAATGTGCAGGTACGAGAAGGTGTGTCGGCCGACGAATTTGCGCAAAAGCGCAATGCGCGCGACGCGACACTCGGCATGCCGCGGCTCATCATCCCCTCCCTTCAG
>VMEY01000067.1 GCA_007375785.1 Parcubacteria group bacterium Athens0416_74
TGGCCGGAAAAAACTTTATTTGCTCCTCGCTCGCGTGCTCGTAGAAATATCGGGAGAAACTCTCGTTGCGACGCTTGTCGCCTTTTTCATCATCGGGTCCGTAATTCCCTATCACATGACCGCCCGCATCTACCACGGCTTCACAGACTGCGTTGTAGAGCGGCTTAGCGGATTCATTGCCGGAGACGCGGACGACCTCCCCCTTTTTTATGCCCTTGCCGCCGCCAAGTGCGAAATTAACGAGAACGTTTGCGTAATTTTTAAGAATTTTGTCGCTCGGTGTGTATGCCATATAGAGGCTCAGGGTACGCGCCTAAAGTAGATTTGTCTAGAAACCCTCTATACACTGCCTGCTTCGAGTCACCGAAATTTGTAGGCATCTTTTCTCTACGCCATAAAAAAGTATCGACCCCGGAACTTCGTCCGAGGTCGGTATGACCCTCACGCGAGGGACGTTACGCCGCAGCGAGCATGGTCTGAAGCGTGTTTCGAATCGTGCCGACACCCTTCGTTCCATGGTGAGAGTCGGCGGCGCTCTTCCGCATTTCGCGCTGCAGTTGTCGGGCGAGCTCCAATATCTTCCCTTTGCGGCTCTGCTTGTCCACGAAGAAGTCCCATGATGCGGCCTTCACCGTCTGCGAGAAGTACAGGCCGGCGATTGCCGAACCCGTGTGCGAGAACGAGACCGGGATGGCGTCCATGGACTCGTCGTCGAGCAGCGCGTACAGCGCTGACAACTCCCGGGGCCAGACCATGAATTGGCGCCCCAGGAACGGACCCGCCTGGATCGCGCTCCACGCCCCGCTATCGAGCGCCTGAATCGGATCTTCTTTGCCTTCCGGGTCATAGGCGACCTCAAACGCGAGACCCCACTTCTTCACGTCGAGGGACGAGTACTCGCCCTCAGCGAAGTCCGCATTGGTATCGACGGTAAACCGGAATTCGTGAAAATTCACCGTCGAGTTCGTGCTGAGCGGGAAACCCAGGGGCTTCAACGTGATGACCCTCGGCCCGCACAGCTGGTGAAAGAGCTTGCTTGGCTTAAATTCGTGCATGACCAACCCTCCTTGGTTCTGTGGTCGGCGTCATGCTACCTAATATTACAAATATGGGCAATCCGGGCACCTATTACCCATGGCGCCTAGGCAACCTTGCGAACTTCCTGTGCGCGCGCACCGATATCTATCGGATACTCTCCCGTAAAACACGAGGTGCAGAGCTGGCTCTCCGGCACTCCCGTCGCAGCGAGCATCCCTTCGTATGAGAGGTATGCGAGCGATGTCGCACCCAGGTACTCGCGCATCTCGGGCACTGTCTTCACCGCGCCGAGCAGATTATCTTGCTTGGGGGTGTCTATCCCATA
Source organism: Parcubacteria group bacterium Athens0416_74 (assembly GCA_007375785.1). Lineage (GTDB taxonomy): Bacteria > Patescibacteriota > Minisyncoccia > Phycocordibacterales > UBA2100 > UBA10103. The sequence continues at coordinate 1,364 of VMEY01000067.1, forward strand.
AAAATCCGGATACTTCACCGGTGGCGACGAAGAGAGGAAATGCACCTCGGTCGCTCCTGCTTCAAAGAGCATCGCAATTATTTTCTTTGATGTCGTACCGCGCACGATAGAGTCGTCGATAATCACGAGCCGCTTCCCTTTTATGAGCTCGATGATAGGAGTGAGCTTCGCCTTAACTCCTTGATCGCGGATGTGTTGCTCCGGCTGAATAAACGTGCGGTGAATGTACCTATTTTTGGTGAGAGCCATTTCAAACGGGATGCCCGACTCTTGTGCAAACCCAATGGCCGCGGGCACCGCTGTTTCCGGCACCGGGATTACGACGTCTGCCTGAATCGAATTCTCCCGCGCGAGGAGGCGGCCGCATTCCTTGCGCACCTCGTAGACGGATTTGCCCAGAAGCATACTGTCAGGCCTCGCAAAGTAGACAAACTCGAAAATATCAAGCTTCGGCCTAGCCTCGGCAAGCTGTTCGCTACGAATGCCACTGTCGTCTATCACGAGCATCTCCCCCGGCAACACGTCACGCATATACTCGGCACCCACGGGATGCAGGGCGCACGTCTCGGAAGCGATAATGTAGCCGCCGTTGAGCTTGGCGAGACACAGCGGGCGGATGCCGCAGTGATCGCGTATCGCGATGAGTTTGCTCTCAGACGCGATAAGTATAGAAAATGCGCCGACAAGGAGCGGGTAGACTTCTTTCACCGCGTCTTCCAGCCCTTTACCCGAGCGCATCGAGGCCGCTATGGCTTCCACGACCATGCGAGAGTCCGAAAATTCCGAATGTTCGACGCCGTGCGTATCCAAATAGCCCGTGAGCAGCGTGGTGTCCGGCAAGTTGCCGTTGTGTACGAGTGCAATTGCCTTATCATCGGGCGCCGAGCACAGCGAAACCGAGTCATTGAGCGATGGGCGAGGGTCGTCGTACGAGACTTTTTGTACCTCGCCGGCACCCGTCGCGAGCATCGGCTGAGCGTGCTTCACTTTCGAGCCGCCCGCAGTCGAGTATCGATTGTGGCCGACCGCAATATGACCCTTGAGTGCCTGTATGAGCTCCTCCGAAAACACTTGGGAGACGAGGCCCATGCCTTTGTGGACCGTGAGAGTGGCACCATCCGCGGTGGCTATACCCGCGCTCTCCTGCCCTCGATGCTGTAACGCATAGAGCCCAAAGAAAGAGAGGCGACTCACATCGAGACCCTTCCCAAAGACGCCAAAGACGGCGCACTTCTCTCCTAGTTCCCCCGCATCAGCCTCCGTCTCTGTGCTGTGCTGAGGAATTCCATCCATGACGAGATTCTACCAGATGATTTCGCTATTCGAGAATCCTCGAAAAATCTGCCTATGATCCCTACAGTGAAGACGCCGCTGTTAGCGCAATCACCGGCTCAACAAAGAAGAATATTTCGGCCGCGACAAAGAGTATCGCCATGCTTATGAGGAGCACGCCTGCACGCACGGCACGGCGACGATGGTGTGCGCGAATCTCAAGACCGGTGTCTACCGCAAGCGCAAGCAGGATGAGAAGACCAAAAATGAAATATGCAATACGGAGCGTCTCACGCGGGAAACTCACGAGATTGGTCCAGTACGGCTTTGATTCCTCATCAGCGGCGACCGCAAGCTCCGCAGCGACGGCTGGTTGCACCGCTGCTACTGCCTTCTTCGCTGGTCCCTGCTCCACGCTCGTACCGAGCACTGCGCGATCTTCGCTTGAAGGAGCCGTTTCCGAACCTAGAGGTGTCACCTCTAGGTAGGCGGTATCCGATTTGGCCGACTCCGCCTTCGCCACGGCCGTCTCAGAGGGATTTTCTGGTATGACCATCGCCTGGACACGCGGCTGGGACCTTTGCGCAGATGGCTTTCCAAACGCCTGGGCAACGAAAATCGTGCTCTTGCCTTGGTACGTACCGACCGCGGTCGCTATGCCAATCTCGGTGAAATGCGGGTCGAGAATGTTTTTGCGATGCGTGGACGAATTCATCCACGCGCGCTCAACATCCATCGAATCCGAAAAGTCGACGGCGAGATTCTCGCCTGCGTACTCAAACGCATATTTTTCTTGCTTAAACCAGTACCACGGGTCGCGACCCTCGGGAGATATGTGAGAAAAGTAACTCTTTGCGGCCATGTCGTTGGCCTTGGCTTGCGCGACGGCCACCAAGCGCGGATTGAGACTCAGTGAGGCAAGATTGTTGGCAGCTCGGTCTCCGTTGGTAAGGTCGACGAGCGTGCTGGATACGACGGCGGCTACTTGCGGCGAGCTCAGGAGAAGCCGCTGCACGCCCGTGAGCAAGAAGAGTCCGCCGATGAAAACAGAGAGGACGAGAATCGCCGCACCTCCCAAATATTCCGCCTCTCTCCGAGCCTTTTTACCGCGAGGTAGTATCTGCTTCACGAAAGAGGGTCGCGAGGTCTTTTTCTTACGAGAAGTCACTCTTCTATTTTTGCATGCGAACTCCCGATGACAAAACCCCGCCTGTGGGCGGGGTTTTGTCGATACTTCTTTCTTTTTAGTTAGAAAGATCGGGCATCGGGATGTTGAGGCTCGAGCAGTGCGAGAGATTTATCCAGCGCTGCGTCGTCTTGTATACGTAGCCAGTCGGCTGCGTGATACCCCACGGAGCGAGAATCTGCTCAGAGTACTTGAGCTGGAATGCCTTCACCGCATTCTCGGTGAGAAGTCCGAAGAAGCCCGTCAGGGGCAAGTTCAGTCCCAACTC
>VMEY01000002.1 GCA_007375785.1 Parcubacteria group bacterium Athens0416_74
GTGTCTACATCGACAACAAGCTTGGCACCGCGAGACCGCCGGGATTTCCTTTCAACCTCAACAGTGCAGTCGATGCTCTTCTCAAAAAGGAGTTCGATGTTCACCGCGTCAACGGTACGTCACACCCGCTCATGAAGGCGTATAAACTCGACGCGGTGCCGTATAGAAACTCGGCAATCGATATATGGCGTGAGAATTTTAAAGGAGTCGAGCACAAGCACGCACCGACCGGCTTTACGGTATCGGGCGCGGTGGACGATGTGTGGGAGCGTCCCAATGGGGAGCTCATCGTCGTCGACTACAAATCGACAAGTAAGGACGACCAGATTACCGCCTTAGACCAGGATTGGCACATAGGCTACAAGCGACAGATGGAGATATACCAATGGCTCTTGCGCCAAAACGGATTCACCGTCAGTGATACGGGATACTTTGTGTACGCGAATGCTTCAAAAGACAAGGAAGCGTTTGACGCAAAGCTTGAATTTGAGGTGACGCTCGTGCCGTATACAGGGGATGCGTCGTGGGTGGATGGTGCGCTCCTCAATATCAAATCGTGTCTCGAAAGCGATGCTCTGCCGGAGCCTGACGCGGAATGTGATTATTGTCGATATCGCGAAGCGGTCGGCAAGAAGATGCTCGCCTTTGCGCCGAAGAAGAAATCTGCACCGCCTGCGCCGGAATCGGGGACACTCGGACTATGAAGACATTTGCTGACAAGGTACGAGATATCGTACGGAGAATTCCGAAGGGCGAGACGATGACATATAAAGAAGTGGCGAAGAAAGCCGGCAACGAGAGAGCGGCGAGGGCAGTCGGCGCAATAATGCGCACGAATTTTGACGAATCTATCCCGTGTCATCGCGTCGTCGCGTCAGACGGTACGATGCGCGGCTACAACAGAGGTGGTGTCGATCGCAAAAGACAGATACTCACTGCAGAGGGAGCGCTGTGAGCGACTATATCTTCAGGAGAGCCTCAAGGTCTTTGCGGTTCGCGTGCGGGCCGATTACGGCAGCGTTGAGGAGGTGACTCTTGAAGATGTCGACGGCTACACGCTGCACATCAGCGGCACTCACGGCATCGATGGCCTTGAGACGCTCAGCCAGTGGGCGTATGCGCTGTGTTGTGAGCAGTGATGAGGCGGCATCTTGCGCTATCTCATCGCTCGTTTCGAGAGAAAGTGTCAAGGTGCCCCTGAGATATACCTTCACCTTAGCGAGATACCCCGTATCGGGATACTTCTCGACCCATGCATGCACGGAATACGCGAGCCCGCGCTTTTCGCGGACTTCCGTAAAAAGCCGACTCGACATGCCTCCTCCGAGCGCGGTCGCGAGGACCGCGAGCACGTACTCATCTTTGTGCTGATACGGGTATGCCGGCACGCCGAGCATAAGCTGCGTCTGGTCGGTCTTCTTCTCTTTTATTGCGGCACGCGCGGAGTCCTGCTCTGATGAAAATGTAATGCAATCAGGCGGGTTACCCACGTCGAGTTTCCCGAAAATCTTGTGCAGTTTCGCGAGCGTCTTCTTCTCGTCAAAGTCACCGGCGATAGAGACTATCGTGTTGAGCGGTGTGTAGTTTCGCTTGTGGTACGCAATAAACTCCTCTCGTGTAAACCGGCGTATGTTTGCTTTCGGGCCCAAAATCGTTCGGCCGAGTGGGTGCTCTGCACCAAAAAGCAATTCCTCAAATACATTGTCGACGGTCCGCATCGGCATATCCTCATACATATCGATTTCCTGGATGATTGCGCCGCGCTCTTTGGTGATTTCGCGCGAGGGAAGCGAGGAGTTCAAAAATATATCCGTTATGACATCGAGCGCCGAATCGATATATTCGGCGCCAACTTTCGCATAGTACGCAGTGCGGTCTTTCGACGTATACGCGTTGTAGATAGCACCGACACCATCGAGCTCCTCGCTGATCGCTTTTGCGGACGGGCGCTTCTTCGTGCCCTTAAAAAACATGTGCTCGAGAAAGTGTGCCAACCCGTTCTCCTTCGCGCTCTCGTAGCGAGAACCTGTGCCGGTCATCACGACGACAGTCGCCGTCTTGTTGCCGGGCACATTGGTAAGCACGATGCGGAGTCCGTTCTTGAGCGTGTGTATGTGGCTTTGCATGACCTGCGCATAGTATCCTCCGGCGCCTCGTTGCGCAAAAGCTCTCGTCGCGCTACTTTGATTCAAATGACAGTCAACGACATTCGCGAGAAGTACCTGCAGTTCTATAAATCACGTGGGCACACGGTGATTCCATCCGCGTCACTCGTACCGCAGAACGACCCTACCACGCTCTTTACAGGGTCCGGCATGCAGCCGCTCGTGCCGTATCTCCTTGGGGAACCTCACCCCAAAGGGGTACGATTGGTAAACAGTCAAAAATGTTTTCGCGCTGAAGATATCGATGAGGTGGGTGACAATCGGCACACAACCTTTTTTGAGATGCTCGGAAACTGGTCGCTTGGTGACTATTTTAAGGAGGAGCAATTACCGTTTGTCTTTGAATTCCTTACTAAAGATATTGGTATCGACGCGAGTCGTCTCTACGTCACCGCTTTCATCGGCGATGAGGCCAACAATGTGCCGCGTGATACGGAATCCGCTGAGATATGGCAGCGCCTCTTCAGCGAGCGCGGTATTGATGCCGAGATTCGAGACGTCGGAAGTGAAGCCGATGGGTACCGACTTGGTATGCGAGGCGGACGAATCTTTTACTACAACGCAAAAAAGAATTGGTGGAGCCGAGCAGGCGTGCCTGAGAACATGCCGGCAGGTGAGCCCGGCGGACCGGACAGTGAAGTGTTCTATGATTTCGGCACCCCGCACGATGCGAAATATGGTCCTGAATGTCACCCCAACTGCGATTGCGGGAGATTCATGGAAATAGGCAATTCCGTTTTTATGCAGTACATCAAGCAGGCCGACGGCTCGTTTGCTCTCCTTCCCAAGCAGAATGTCGACTTTGGCGGCGGACTTGAGCGCATCGCCGCCGCGGAAAGAGGGGATTCGGATGTGTTCAAGACTGATGTCTTTTGGGATGTCATCGAACTGCTAGAGAAATTCTCAGGAAAGGAATACGCAGACAGTCGCTACAAGCGCTCGTTTCGCATTGTCGCAGACCACATGCGCGCTGCGGTATTTATGCTTGCCGACGGCGTACGCCCATCGAACACGGAGCGTGGGTACGTGCTACGGCGCTTACTCCGACGCGCGTCGCAACATGTTCAGAAAATCGGGATTGCCGCGGAAAAAACAGAGGACAGCATGCTCGTTCGCGCAGCAATCATTCTTATAGAGAAGTACAAGCAAGCCTACTCGGAGCTCGAGGGAGAGACGGCGTACCAAGACATTACGTCTGAGATTTGGAAAGAAGAGCTTCAGTTTGCGCGGACGCTCGAAAGCGGCATGCGTGAATTCGAGAAACTCAGCGACGGTCCCATTACAGCGGAGAGCGCATACATGCTCTTCACTACATACGGCTTTCCGTTTGAAATGACACAAGAGCTCGCAATTGAACGAGGCTTGTCAGTTGACAGTGCGGGATTCTACGAGCGGATGAAAACGCACCAAGAACTCTCCCGCGCGGGAGCTGAACAAAAGTTCAAAGGAGGTCTCGCGGATCACTCCGAAAAAACGACGCGACTCCACACGGCGCATCATCTCCTCCTCAAGGCCTTGCAGATTGTACTTGGTCCGCATGTAAAGCAGCGCGGTTCCAACATCACTTCGGAGAGACTTCGTATAGATTTTTCGCACGGCGAGAAGATGACAAAGGAGCAGATCGCGGATGTGGAGCGTATCGTGAATGAGCGCATCCAAGACGCCCTGCCCGTTGTGCGCTCCACGCTTCCGAAGGAAGAGGCAGAGATGCTCGGTGCAGAACATGAATTCGGAGCCAAGTACCCGGACATGGTCTCCGTATATTCAGTGGGACCAATCGCGGCGTCGCAAGAAAATCCGCTATTCACTGATGCATATTCAATCGAATTTTGCGGTGGTCCTCATGTGAGCAACACAAAGGAAATTGGCACCGACGGAGTATTCAAGATTCAGAAAGAAGAGGCGGTCGCTTCCGGTATTCGTCGAATAAAAGCGGTTATCGCCTAGCGTTTTGCACACGAGCGATTTTTTCACTCGCTCATCGCGGTATACCCCATGAGATATTCAGTAATAGACACTTGCAGAACTCTAGTGCGCCTATCTCACGGGGTATACCCCATGAGATATTCAGTAATAGACACTTGCAGAACTCTAGTGCGCCTATCTCACGGGGTATACTGAGCGTGAATGGTCAACATAAATATTGGCTTTAATCGTGCGCATTCGATTGCGGTAATCGACGTAGCTCCGGGAGGCGCCACCGTTGCGATATGTTCGAGCACCAAGGATTCAGCGGCAACGGTACTTTCGATAGCTTCCTCATCGCTATCTCTTGAATCGCGCACCGAACAACAAGCGAAGTCTCAGATTGGGGAGCAAGTGAAAGAGGCAGCTGCACAGGCGATAAAGTTGTACATGTCTGCGGGACACAGTGCCCCTGTCTCGGAGGCGTACATCGTCGTGCATGCACCCTGGGCTCACACGGCGCTAATCTCATCCGAGGAGCACTTCGAGAGCGAGACCTTGGTACAGGGCGCGCTCATAAGCGCACACGCCAAGAAAGCGCTCTCTGACGGCGCACTCCAAGATGCCGGCGAAGTCCTCGAAGCAAGCGTCATACGGGTCGACTTAAACGGCTACGCCACGCCTGCGCCGGAAGGAAAGCGCGCGCATTGGATTCGAATTACGTCCATTGTGAGCAGTTGCGATCCGGCTGTGAAAGCGACCACAAAAGCCGCGGTAGAGCAAAATTTTCCCGTCGCTCGCATAACCTGGCGCTCCGGTATCCGCGCACTGATGACGCTCGCACGAGAATCACACCTCGATACGTCATTTCTCGTTATCGATATGGGCGTCGAAGATACGCATATCGTATCTTTTAGAGACGGGGAGATGAATCAACTCATCGTTCCTGAAGGTACGCGTACAATCCTCTCTCGCATTGCTGCCGGACGTCCGGCGGACGAGGTGGTGGGGTATCTTCGGATGCTTTCGCGAGACGCCTGTTCGACAGACGCATGTGACGCTCTTCGCCAGGCGGTTGCGACCACGGAGCCCGAGCTGGTGCGAGTATTCGGTGAGGCTATCGGCAAGATTGCGTCAAAGAATCGCGTGCCCAACGGCGTCCTGCTTCTTACACACCCGGATTTGGAGTCGTGGTTTGCGGGATTTCTCGCACGTATCGACTTCGCGCAATTTACCGAGACGTCGCTCCCGCTGTCCGTGCACACGGCTCAGTCGCTCGATATATCCAACTGGGTAGCAGGTGCGAAGACTTCAGACGCTTCCACCGTTGCGATAGCACTTGTCAACATTGAGAGTCGTGTATGAAATCGTTGCGTACCTCCAGTGATATAATTCATCCTCATGGCTAAAGACTATTTTCAAGACATCGTGCCGCCGGAGGAGAGTCATCACTCGGCACCGGCGCGCCCGATAGATGACTCCTCGACGGATGAAGTAACTCAAATACCGATTAACAGCACTCGGCCGGATGGTGGGGCCCGTTCTATTCGCGATATCGCGCCACCGCAAAGACCTCGACCTCGCACGTTTGATGATGCGCGAGAGAATCCTACAAATTTGGGACCGACTCCGCGCGGACGTTCGTCCGGCAGATACGTGATGTGGGGCATCGCGGCGATATGCGTGCTCTTGCTTGCCGCGTTGATATTTGTCTCGATGAGACCGACGAGGGTCACTGTACAGCCGAGGACGCACGCACTGACATTTACTGATGAGACGTTTTCCGCAAACCCCGAGGGTTCTGGACTCGGTACGATGGAATATTCCGTGCAGTCTGTGGAGCTTGAGGATTCAGAAGTGGTTCCAAGCGAGGGAATGGTCTACGGCGAAGACAAAGCGACGGGGAATATTACGATATATAACAATTTCCAGACGACGCCATTGAAGCTCGTAAAAAATACGCGCTTCGCCAGCGCATCGGGACATGTGTTTCGAGCGCCGGCAGACATCGTGGTGCCCGCAAAACAAGGGAATACTCCCGGCAAGATTGAGATTACAGTCGTAGCGGATCAGCCCGGCGAACAATACAACGTCGCACCCGGAAAATTCACGGTTCCCGGACTCAAGTCAACACCGGCCATGTACGCACAAGTGTATGCAGAGTCCACAGAATCTTTCACAGGAGGCTTTGTCGGCGAAAGACCGGGAGTTGCTGCGGGTGCGCTCGAAAACGCGATAGCGGCTGTCAGGGCGCGTCTGGAGACCAAGGCTCGGGAGGCCGCGGCGCAAATCGATCCTTCTCTCATCGCATTCCAGGGCCTTACACAGATTGAGTACGAGAGCCTGCCAAACACCACAGAGGCAGGGGGAGGTGTGCGCATTCACCAGCGCGCCCGCGTCAAGATCCCGGTATTCAAAGAGGGGGCATTTGCCGCAGGTGTGGGAGGTAGCGCTGTCACTGTTGTCGACGCGGAAGCAATAGAGCTCATTCCAGGCGAGGGATTTGGCGCACAGCTTGTCGGTACATCCACCGTGCTCGGTGCGGGACCCATCCGCTTCTCAATGTCCGGCTCGGCGACGCTCGTATGGAAGATAGATGAGGCAGAGCTGCAAGCGGCGCTCGCAGGCAAAGACAAGAGTGCATTTGAACCCGTCGTAGCTGGCATACCCTCCATACAAGAGGCCACCGCGCGCATCGAACCGTTCTGGAAAAGTACCTTTCCTGAGGACCCTGCTGACATCCAAATAAAGGTCGACGGCCCCGAAATCGCGGAGTAGCTTGACGCGCTCCACAGTTGCTGCTATTCTAGGCCGCGCAGATATGGCTGACACAGAGGTCGTAGAAGGAGTCGTCGAGGAGGCGCTCCCAAACACGCTCTTTCGCGTCAATCTGGCATCCGGAGAGCTGGTACTTGCGTACCTTGCGGGAAAGATGCGACTGCACAGAATTAAGGTACTCGTAGGCGATCGTGTGCAGCTGCAGCTAGATCCTTATGGGGGTCGTGCGCGCATCACTCGGCGCATCTAACTAAAACACCCATGAAGGTTAAGGCTTCCGTTAAGAAAATCTGCATGCATTGTCGCCACGTCAAACGACGGGGTCGACTTTGGGTCATCTGCTCAAATCCGCGCCACAAACAGCGTCAGGGCTAATCATTTTCGTACAATCATTATGCGTATTGCAGGAATCACCATACCCGAGGAGAAGCGACTAGATATTGGTCTTACGGCCGTATACGGTGTCGGACGACCTCGCGCACAAAAGACTCTTGAGACTCTCAAGATTGATGGTGGTAAGAGACCGAAGGACCTTTCGGCGCAGGAAGAGTCCGCTCTTCGCGATGCGATCGAAAAAAATGTTATCGAAGGCGAATTGCGCCGACAGATTAGCGGCAACATCCGTCGTCTCAAAGACATCAAGGCACATCGCGGCACCAGACACCTGCGTAAGCTCCCTGCTCGCGGTCAGCGCACAAAGACAAACTCGCGCACAGTCCGTGGCAACGTCAGAAAGACAATGACGAGCGGTCGCCGTAAGCTAGAGAAGACATAATAGATATTTATGGGAAAGAAACGAATCATCCGAAAATCGGGAGGGACTGTTGACGCTGGCTTGAAGTCACGCTCTTTGGCGCGCACCGCAAAGAAGAACATCACGGCAGGTACGCTTCACGTGCACGCTACGTACAACAACACGAAGGTCCTTCTCGCCGACAAAAACGGCAACGCGATTGCATGGTCTTCCTCAGGAAGCATCGGCTTCTCGGGAGCTAAGAAGGGCACACCGTTTGCTGCTGCAAAGGTGGGCGAGCTTGTGGGCGACAAAGCGGTCATCATCGGAGTAAAGGAAGTCGACGTCGTTATCCGCGGCGTTGGAGCAGGACGCGAGTCCGCGCTGCGCGGTTTTGCAGGGAAAGGCATCGACATCACACGCATCGCAGACGATACACCGGTTCCGCACAACGGTCCGCGACCTCCGAAGCCTCGCCGCGTATAAACCAGATACATAGTTACTAATCACACGTCTTTTTATGCTACCCGTAAAATCAAAGTACAAGATCGGCAAGCGCCTCGGTGTCGGCGTGTTCGAGCAGCTTCAGACGCAAAAATTTGCACTCTCTGCCGCCCGTGGAGAAAAGAAGGTAAAGCGCGGTCGCGGAGGCTCTGACTACGGAAAGCAGCTTTTGGAAAAGCAGCGCGTGCGCTACACATACGGCCTCGCGGAGAGACAACTCTCAAATTACGCAGAGAAGGCTTTCGAAGCAGCGGACCCTTCGTCTGCGCTCCACAAGGCCCTTGAACTTCGTGTCGACAGTGCTGTCTATCGCGCTGGCTTTGCCACGACTCGTCGCGCTGCTCGCCAGATGGTGAGCCATGGCCACATCACTATCAACGGACGTCGCACAACCGTCCCCTCGCATCAATTGAAGAAAGGGGACGTACTTTCGGTCCGCCAGGGGAGCCGCACGAGCCCTCTCTTTGCGGGACTTGCTGAGGAGAAAGAGGGACGACGCTCTGTGCCAAGCTGGCTGGAGGTTGATTTGAGTGCACTCAAAGCCGAAGTCACGGGTGAGCCGTCATACACGACGGTCGAAACCGGGCTTGATTACGCGACGGTCTTCGAGTTCTACAGCAGATAATCTCGCGTCTTTAAAATTATTATTCGTTATTAGCGTCGCAATATCTATATGTCCGACTACCACATCGCATTGCCTTCAAAGCCCCGCGTCGTCACGGAATCCGAGCGCAGCGGTACGTACGAAATAGACGGTCTTTACCCGGGCTACGGATTCACGCTTGGTAACAGCCTTCGCCGCATCATCCTCTCGTCTCTCCCGGGCGCTGCCGTTACGCACGTGAAGATTCCGGGTGTTGCGCACGAATTTTCCACTATCGAAGGTGTGAAAGAAGACGTGGTCACCATTCTTCTCAATATTCGCAAGATTCGCTTCAAGCTCCTCTCTGACGAGCCTCAGACAATCACGCTTTCCGTAAAAGGTCCGCAGGCCGTCACCGCCGCCGATCTCAAGCTTCCCGGCCAGGTGGAAGTTCTCAACCCGGAACAGCACATTGCGGATGTCACCAGCAAGGTCAATTTCGAGCTCGAGATTCGTGCAGAGCGCGGGCTGGGATACATCCCGAAAGAGGAGCACCAGAAGGAGCGTGTTGATATCGGGACCATCGCGCTCGATGCGATATTCTCACCGATTCGCCGCGCCAACTATGAGGTGGAAAACATGCGCGTAGGGGACCGAACCGATTTCAACCGCCTCCGCATTCTCATCGAAACAGACGGCACGCTTGCTCCTCGCGAAGCGCTCGAGCGCGCAATCGAGACCATGATTCACCAGCTCAAGGCGGTTGTGGGATTCAAGGAGGAAGATACTGCTGATATGAACATCCCCGCCATCTCCGATGCTCGCTCGGCATCTCGCGAAGATAAATCGATTCCGATGGATTCTGAGATGCTCAAGACACGCATCACCGAGCTCAGCTTGCCGCAGCGTGTCGAAGACGCTCTCGACAATGCCTCTATCCGCACGGTCGGCGGTCTCGTACGAAAGCGAGAAGATGACCTGCTCGCTATCGAAGGCCTTGGTCAGAAAGGGCTGCAGGACATCAAGCGCGCACTTTCCAATCTTGGACTTACGCTCCGCACCCAATAATCTTGTATGAGGCATCACGTTAACAAAAGAACATTGAACCGCGACCGAAGACAGCGCACCGCGCTTCTCCGATCCCTCGCGCGATCTCTCGTTTTGAAAGAGGGTATTACGACCACCGTCGCGAAAGCGAAGGAGCTGCGACCGTTCATCGAGCGACTCGTTACCATCAGCAAGAAGAACTCAGTCGCATCACGCCGCGACGTATCGACTCGGCTCGGCGGCGCGCCAGACGCGGTGAAAAAGCTGCATGACACGCTCGCTAAGCGCTTTGAGACTCGCGCAGGCGGATATACTCGCATCGTAAAGCTTGGCCGCATTGGGAAGCGTGTCGGTGAAAGCGCGCGTATCGAATTCGTCCAGAAATAACTTCAGTATATGGAACAGAAAACATTCACAATTGACGCTGCAGGCAGAACTCTCGGAAGAGTCGCTTCCGAGGCAGCAAAGATGCTCATGGGCAAGACGCTCGCCAGCTACACTCCGCACATCCGCTCGGACGTAAAGGTTACTGTGGTTAACACGAGCAAAATCTACTCCCGCGAACGAAAGCGAAAAAGCACCATCTACACGACCTACTCCGGATATCCGGGTGGTCAGAAGAAGGAGTCTCTCGCGCACCTCAACGAACGCAAAGGTCACGGTGAGGCTGTTCGCAGAGCTGTGCAGCGCATGCTTCCCAACAATACGATGCGAACCGCACGGATGAAGAATCTTATCGTAACTGAATAATTATTATGGCAACTTCCAGCAGATACACTGAGGCAATCGGACGTCGCAAGACAGCGACCGCCCGCGTGCGCATCACACCGGCCAAGAGCACCTCTATGGAGGTCAACGGCATGGACGCGAAGGAATACTTTCCGCTCGCTATCATGATGAAGACGGCGTACGAGGCACTCGAAGCTCTCGGTGCGACATACGCGGTCACCGCAAAGGTATCCGGCGGCGGTAAGAAGGCGCAGGCAGAATCAATCCGCCTTGGTATTTCCCGCGCCATGATTGAGCTCGTCCCCGAGCAACGCAAAGACCTCAAGGTCCGCGGCTTCCTGAAGCGCGACCCTCGCTCACGTGAGCGCAAGAAGTTTGGTCTCAAGGGTGCACGCCGTGCCCCACAATGGAGCAAGCGATAAGCGTAAGAAATCCCCCTCACGGGGATTTCTTCTTATTGCGGATATGTAGACATCCGTTACATTGGTAGGTAATGAGCCCTATCGCTTATGGAATAATAAACGCCGTTATGCCGGGCCTGGCGTATCTCATACTGAGAAAGCGCGAAATGTTTGGACTTCTTCTGGTAATAGGAGACGTAACAGCGTTCGCACTCGGGTTCGTGGAACCGATACCGTTATTGGTTGAAACGCCCATGTTCGGCTCAAGCGCTCTTTCGATGATCCTTTCCGTCGTATCTTTTTTGTGCTTTTCCGGTGCGTTCGCCGTCGACGCATACAATCTCGCGCAACAATCTCAAAAGTAGTCAGGGCAGCACATCTCCCATCTGGCAGCTTTTTTCTCAAACGGTGTAGTGATATACTCGGGCCGTCATGAACACATCTCCCGAACACGAGGATATCGATTTTGAGCCCGAAGATGAAATGGGGACACTCGGCGCCGCAAAGGTAAAGATGCAGAAACTTCGAGACGAGCTTGAGAAGGCGAAATCCGAACGCCAGGAGTACCTCGACGGTTGGCAGCGCTGCAAAGCAGACTCCTTGAATATGAAAAAAGATTTGGCACACCAGGCGGAGCGCCAAGCAGAGAGGAAGCTTGAGGGTGTTATAGAGGATATTCTTCCGGCGCTCGATAGTTTTGATATGGCAATGTCCGGCGAGGCTTGGGAAAAAACTGACAGTGTCTGGAGAAGCGGTATGGAAAATGTTCGTAATCAGCTGATTGAAGGCTTGCGCAGACACGGCGTCGATCGCTTCGGGGCGGTAGGAGAGGCCTATGATCCGCGTCTGCACGACGCCATCCAAGAGCTGGATGATGCGCCCGGTAAGCCCGGCGATATCGTGCGTATAGTCCGATACGGCTACCGCGTGGATACGCGCGTACTGCGCCCGGCACAGGTGATTGTCAAAGCATAGCGCGTCGCTCCTGCATTCTCACCAATTGGTTGATTTACTGGAGTTTGAAAGGATGCTATGTTCGAAGCATGGGGACCCGATTTAAAGGAATAAAGACAGCCGCGGAGTATCGGCGCGGCGAACTCACTAAAGACATTCTGCGCCTCGTTGGTGCCGGTGTCGTAATCGCGGGAGCTGTCATGGCGCCCAATGCCGTACAGCTCATCGATATCTTTGATCCCAAGAGCCCTCGGGAGCGCAATCGAATTTGGAAAGCCCTCAAATATTTGGAGAGCAAGCACAAGCTTACGTTTGAAGAAAAGGGCACTCACACGTACGTACACCTCACCGACACGGGCCGCAAGCAGCTCCACGAAGACGCCATATGGGAGATGTCGCTCGATACGCCTCGTAGGTGGGATCGTAAGTGGCGTATTGTGATGTTTGACTTGCCGAGTCGCAATGAAGCTGTTCGTCAGTCCTTTCGGTTGAAGCTGGAGGACTTCGGACTGAAGATGTATCAGCGCTCAGTGTTTATCTACCCGCATGAATGCTACGAACATGTGCTTACGGTGGCAAAATGGTACGGCGTCGATGAACACGTCCGCTACATCGTAGCCGAGGAGATAAACGATGCGCGCCGATTCTTGCGAGAATTTGACTTGCTGTAATCTCTGACTACAATGGAGCTATCACTCCTGTAAATGCACCAATTGGTGAATTTACTGGAGTTGCGAATTGCACCAAATTACAAGGGTACGTATAGTGTGGGTGTTGTAGTACGGGAAAAAGTCGTAAACAATGCATTTAATCGAAAAAAATACATCACTATGGCTAAAATACTCGGCATAGACCTCGGTACGACCAACTCGGCAATGGCTGTCGTCTCAGGTGGTGAACCGCAAATCATAGAAAACTCGGAGGGCGGGCGCACGACCCCTTCCATCGTCGCAATTTCAAAGACAGGCGAGAGGCTTGTCGGCCAAATCGCGCGACGCCAAGGTGTCACCAATCCTAAAAACACCATCTATCAGATAAAGCGCTTCATAGGCCACACCTTCGACGAAGCCAACGTTCAGAAAGATAAGTCGGCCGTGCCTTTTGAAATACGAAAGGCGGCAAACGGCGGTATCGAGGTGCAGATGGGTGACAAGTGGTACCGACCGGAGGAGGTCTCCGCGATGATTCTGCAAAAGCTCAAGGTAGATGCAGAGGCTCGTCTCGGTGAGACGATTACCGAGGCGGTCATCACCGTACCGGCATATTTCAATGACGCGCAGCGCGCGGCCACTCGCGACGCGGGTAAAATCGCCGGACTCGACGTGAAGCGCATCATCAACGAGCCGACTGCAGCAGCGCTCGCCTATGGATTCAATAAGAAGAAAAACGAGAAAATCGTCGTGTTCGACTTTGGCGGTGGTACGTTCGACATCTCCGTGCTCGAGGTAGGCGACGATGTGATTGAGGTGCGCTCGACCGATGGTGATGCGCACCTGGGCGGCAAGGATCTCGACCAGAAGATCATCAACTGGCTCGCCGATGAGTTCAAGCGCGAAAGCGGCGTCGATGTACGCACGGACGCACTTGCTCGTCAGCGACTCGACGAGGCCGCGGAGAAGGCAAAAATCGAGCTTTCAACCGCAGTCGAAAGCGAAGTCAACATTCCATTCATTACATCCACCGATGCAGGACCGCAGCACTTGCTCGTGAAGCTATCGCGCGCCAAGCTCGAAGAACTTTCTGCAGAATTTGTAGACCGAGCGATAGCAATCACCAAGCGCGCTATAGAGGCGTCACCGTTCAAGGTTGGCGACATCAATGAAGTCGTACTTGTCGGTGGTCAGACACGCATGCCCGCAATGCAAAAGGCAGTAGAGCAATTCTTCGGCAAGAAGCCGCACATGGGTGTCAATCCGGATGAAGTCGTGGCGCTTGGAGCGGCGATACAGGGCGGCATCATGCAGGGCGATGTTAAAGATGTGCTTCTCCTCGACGTGATTCCTCTCTCACTCGGTATCGAGACAATGGGAGGCGTGGCGACGAAAATCATAGAGCGAAACACTACGATTCCTACCTCACGCTCGCAGACATTCTCGACAGCTTCCGACAACCAACCGTCAGTCGAAATACATGTGGTGCAGGGTGAGCGACCGATGGCGACCGACAACAAATCTCTCGGCAGGTTTAATCTCGATGGCATACCGCCGGCGCCGCGAGGTTTGCCGCAGGTAGAAGTGACCTTCGATATCGATGCCAACGGTATTCTCACTGTAAAGGCAAAGGACAAGACCACCAGCAAAGAACAGTCCATCCGCATTGAGGGCTCTTCAGGTCTTTCGGAGGCAGAAGTCGAAAAGATGCGCAAAGATGCCGAGGCCAATGCCGACGCAGATCAAAAGAAGCGCGACCTTGTTGAGGCGCAGAATAGTGCTGATCAGCTCATGTACAGCGCAGAGAAGGCTCTGAAGGAGCACGGAGATAAGGTAAGCGAAGATATCCGGAAAAATGTGCAGGATAAGATAGACGCGCTGAAGGCGGCACGTACCGGCGACGACGCGGCTGCTATCAAATCTGCCAGCGACCAACTCTCGAGTGCTATGAGTGCGATTGGTGAGGCGATGCAAAAACAGTCAGGCCAAGCTGCACCGGAGCAACAGCCGCCGCAAGACCAGACACCTCCTGAGGGCGGTACCACTCAGTAAGCACGAGGGTGCCTCCGCCGGCTGGCGGAGGCACCCTTTTGCTTTATAAGCGCTTAGAGTAGTATGTGACACGATATGAAAGACTACTATCAGATACTCGGTATAGAAAAGAGCGCCTCTGAAGACGATGTCAAAAAGGCGTTTCGTAAGCTCGCACAAAAATATCACCCGGACAAAAAAGGGGGCGACGAAAAGAAGTTCAAGGAAGCCAGCGAAGCCTACGCTGTGCTCTCGGATAAGAAAAAGCGCGCTGAATACGACACGTATGGCCGCACATTTGCGGGAGGCGGCGCCGGAGGCCCGCAAGGCGGATTCAACGGTTTCGACTTCTCCAACTTCCAGGGATTCAACGGCCAAGGCCAGCAATTCGAATTTGATCTCGGGGATATTTTCGGCGAGTTTTTCAACGCGGGCGGAGGTGCGCGAGCAGAGACGAGGGGTCGCGATGTTTCGATAGACATCGAGCTCTCATTCCGCGAAAGCATCTTTGGCGTAGAGCGGCGAGTACTCGTGTCAAAAGTGGGTCAATGCGATATCTGCGCGGGAAGCGGTGCGAAAAAAGGCTCCTCTCTCGTCTCGTGTTCGACATGCAACGGAAAAGGCGACATCCGCGAGACGCGCAACTCTTTTTTCGGCACATTTACTACCACACGAGCTTGCCCGAAATGTAACGGAAGGGGACAGATGCCGGAGACCCCATGCGAATCGTGCGGCGGGGCGGGTGTGAGAAAGCGACAGGAGGAAATCGTCATAACAGTGCCGCCCGGTGTGTCAGACGGCGAGATGATCAGGATGCCCGGACGCGGCGAAGCTACTGCTGGAGGAAGCTCCGGTGATCTGTACGTCAAATTGCACGTAAAACATGACGCGGCATTTACACGCGACGGAAACAATCTACTGACATCACTGCAAATAAAACTGACCGACGCTCTGCTCGGGGGAGATTACAAGATACAGACTCTCGATGGTGACACCACAATCTCGGTTGCGGCGGGAGTCGTGCATGGTGAGATGATTCGGGTCAAAGGACTCGGCGTGCCTCACGGGAGGGGCGGGCGAGGTGATTTGCTCGTTCGCATCGACATACTGTTTCCCAAAAAACTATCCGCATCTGCGAAGAAACTTATCCAGGAGCTCCGCGCCGAAGGGTTATAATGCGGCGATGGATTTCTCATCCATCTCGCAATTCATCGCATCCGCATACGCTTCGATATCGATAGATTGGATAATCTTTGGCGGCGTTGCGCTTTTTCTTTCCTTCGACGCACTGCGCGCAGGACCGGCACGTGTCACAGCACTCGCCATAGCACTGCCTATTGCGCTACTCCTCTCTGAGAGTATTCACTCCGCAGCGTACATCGGCGCGTATGTCGAGGCTTCCTCGGCCGGCATACAGACCGGCGTCTTTATCGCACTGACCGCAGGCCTTTTCATCGCGCTCTATCGTATCGTCGACTTTGGCGCAGACTCGATGCGCCCGGTACAAGCACTGATCGTTGGACTCGCATGCGCCGTCGTAGTCACTATAGTTTTTCTCCAGCTGCCTGACACCACTGTCCCGTGGTCATTTGGCGATGCGTTCGAAGCCGTCTTCAGTGACACGTACCGGCTGTATTGGCTCCTAAGTGCATACTTCGCTCTCGCAGTCGCGAGAGCGTGAAGCCGCCCTTCGGGCACAGAACTTATTAACACCTCTTTGCGAGTTTTCGCTCGTTCAGTGCATACTTCTCCTATGCAGTCCGAGCGGATAATTCCGCTTCATCAAAACGAAAGCTACTGGCTCCTCACCGATGAGATGTTCGAGAAGTACAATACCCTTTCCGCGCGCGATGCTGCCACCTATCCGGAATACGATGCGCTGCGAGATGCATTTTCTCGCGTAATGGGAGTGCCATCACAAGAAATCACACTGACAGCCGGCTCTGATGCGGCAATTGAATCAATTATCATGATGTGCGCGGCAAAAGGATTGCGTCCACTCATGCCGCTACCGACTTTTGCGGCATACGAATTGCTCTGCAAGAAACATGCACTCGAATATACGCCGGTGTATTACGCTGAGGAAAACGGTGCCTTCATCTTTCCCTTGGATGAGACAATCGCGCTCATACAAGAGGGGAGCATTGATATCATCTTTCTCTGTCAGCCCAACAATCCGCTTGGTGCACGCATTCCTCACGGCAACTATATAAAGCTCCTCGATGTGGCACGCGACGCCTCAGTCACCGTCGTCGTCGATGAAGCGTACGCCGAGTTTGCACCGGAGAATGATGCGTCATATGCGGCGGATCGAGAAATGATTCTGCTGAGGACACTCTCAAAGAGTTTTGGACTCGCAGGACTGCGCATCGGCTGCGCCATCGCGAATCCCAAGATGACGACTGAATTGTCATCGCGGCTTCTTCCGTGGCCGATTGCTCATACGAGCGCGTGCATAGCGGCGAATGCGCTTGCCGATGCGGACGCGTTTGCGCTAAGACGCACACTACTCATCGCGCAGAGGGACCTCTTTGTTCGCGATTTAGCAGCACGAGTAGGCGCGACCGTATACGAATCACACGCCAACTTTGTTCTCATACGTATACCACACGCGGCCCATATTCAAGCGGAACTCGCAAAGGAGGGTATCTTGGTAGCCTTGGGGGAGAGTAAATCTCTCGAAGAGCGTGCTCGCGGTATCCTCTCTTCCACGCTGAGACTTTCTGTCCCTTCACCCGAGGACCATGAGACGGTACTCTCCGCGCTGGAGCGCGCCTGCAGCACTAGACAGTAAATATATGTGTGGTATAATGAGTCTATGAAAAAGACTTCTCCGCGTACGCGTGCGGCATCCGAGACCTCAGCAAAGAAGCGGTCCAAATCGACCCCGAGCCCGGCAAAAAGAGTCGTCTCACGTGACGAAGCTCCAACTGTGCGACTTTTCCATAAGGTAGCGCGCGAGGTACCGGCATATAAACAGTACCTCAAGAACGCCGGCATCAAGCCGGCCGATATATCGACGCGCGATGAGCTCCGCGCCGTGCCACCTATCACAAAAGACAACTACCTGCGAGCATTTGCGTATAAGGATCTCTTCTGGGGAGGCTCTCTCTCGGTGCCGCACGTCATGACTTCCACATCGGGGTCGACCGGTGAACCATTCTATTTTGCGCGCTCCGCGAAAGTCGATGAACAGTCGGCTCTTATTCACGAGCGCTTTTTTCTTCAAAGTTCGCTTTCCAAGACTGATTCAACGCTCGTCATTGTCTGCTTTGGCATGGGCGTTTGGATAGGTGGCCTCCTCACGTACCAGGCATTTGAGCTCCTCGGTAAACGCGGGCACCCCATATCCGTAATTACCCCGGGAATAAATAAAGCTGAGATATTTAAAGCGCTTCGTCTGCTTGCGCCACACTACAAACAAATCATTCTCGCCGGCTATCCGCCCTTTATAAAAGACATTGTCGATGAGGCAGCTGAGGCCGGTATATCGCTGCGTAAACACCGCATCGCCATCGTTTTTGCTGCGGAGGCATTTACGGAGCATTTTCGTGATTACATCACCAAGAAGCTCGGTATCAAAAATCCGCTCACCGACACGATGAATATCTACGGGACCGCGGACTTAGGCACGATGGCCACAGAGACACCTCTGGCGATTTTCATCCGCCGGTTGGCCGGACAGAAACCCGAAGCCTTTAAGGAGCTTTTCGGTTCTATCGTAAAGACACCCACACTCGCACAGTATGTACCTGCGTTTACATCGTTTGAAGAGGAGGACGGCCAGCTACTTATCTCAGGAGATAGCGCCATGCCGCTCGTGAGGTATGCGATAGGCGATAACGGCGGCGTGCTTTCTCTTGCGCACATCTCTGCCGTACTTAAAAAACACGGCATCAACCTCTCGAAGGAGATGAAGGCCGCGAGGGTGCCTTCGAATCTTGCGCAACTACCGTTTGTCTACGTGTATGAGCGCAAAGACTTATCGACTACCTTGTATGGCCTGCAAATCTATCCTGAGACCATCCGCGAGACACTTCTCGAGGAAACATTTTCTCCCTTCGTGACGGGTCGCTTCACGCTCCTTACGAAGTTTGACGATAACCATGATCAGTACCTGGAGATAAATATCGAGATGCGCCACGAAAAAGAGGCATCGCACGCCTTTTCATCACACCTCCTCGCGGAAATCATCAAGAATCTGAAGCTCAAAAATGGTGAATACAAAGAGCTTGCCAATTTTCTGGGGAGCCGCGCCGAGCCACGACTCATGTTTTGGCCGCACGAAGACCCCATGTACTTCCGTCGCGACATCAAGCAAAGATGGGTCATCAAAAGCGACTAGGATGGTAGAATAGCCTCATGCCTGAGCGGTTCGACAATACTACCGAGTCCCTCTCTGAATTCCGGAACCGACTCGCACCCGCGCGCACCGTTGATAGATTCGATCTTCTTCTCGAGGATTTGTTTCTTATACGAAATCCGCGTTTCAAATTTATAAAGGAATTCGCTGAAGAGTATCTTGCGTTTGAAGCAGAGTATCTCAAGGGGCGAACGTCGGACGAGGCAGGCGAGTGGTTTTATTTTCCATGGAACGGTACGCTCGCACACTACCTACCGGAAGACGAGCACCAGGAGATACGCACCGCGCGAAATCGCAACATCATCCTTCCAGATGAGCAAAAGAAGCTGTACGACTTTCGTGTCGCCTATGCCGGACTATCGGTCGGCAGCCACGGCGTGACGACGTTTGCGCTCATGGGCGGAGGTAAACACATCACGATAGCTGACCCCGATGTCGTGTCGGCATCCAATCTGAATCGCATCCGGTACGACTATCTCTCGCTTGGTCGCAAAAAGACCGACCTCGTGCGCGAGTATATCTACCAGCTGAATCCCTATGCGTCAGTGACATGCTTCGACGAAGGTGTCACCGAGGCCTCTATGGACTCATTTTTCGAGGGCGTACAAGTTCTTGTCGAGGAGACCGATAACTTGGAGATGAAGATTCGACTGCGACTTGAAGCTAGGGCTCGAAGAATTCCTGTGATTATGGCGACGGACAATGGAGATAACATTATTTTTGAGTGTGAGCGGTTCGACTTGAACCCGGACGCGCAGCTTTTCAACGGCGCGATAGGGAATATTACGCTCGATGAGTTCAAATCATTTGAGCCATCCGAATTACCTCGGCTTGCTACAAAGATTGCGGGACCGCGTCTTATCACAGAGCGCATGATGCAATCTCTCCAAGAAGTCGGAAAAAGTATCTATTCATGGCCCCAGCTGGGCGACGCTGCGACGCTCTCCGGTGTCGCAATAGCCTATGCGCTTAAGCGCCTGGCTCTCGAAGAGCCTCTACGCACAGAGAAATCAGAGATAAATCTCGACGCGCTCCTGACGCCCGATTATGAAGCGAGCGGCCCCGCGAGGGAACTTGCGCGCAAGCGCTTTCTCGAAGCACTGGGGCTCTGACGTATGATAGACAGAGACGTCATCTCTCGCATTCTCCACGCCGGTGTCCAAGCACCCTCCGGAGATAATTCCCAGCCATGGAGTTTTAAAATCGACGGCGATGCCATCATCGTCCTCTGTCATCCTCAGATGGACCATCCGGTACTCAACGTGGATGCCCGCGGTACCTACCTCGCAACAGGCGCACTCATCGAGAACATGGTAATCGCAGCGAGACACGAAGGGCTGGATGCTTCAGTGCGATATTTTGAGCGTGACGGTGAGACGGCGCGAATGGTACTTAGTTATGGTTCGGAGAAAGGTCACCATCTCTACCCCGCAATCGCGAATCGCCACACACATCGTGGCGCCTATGAGACGCCTTTAGATGCGTCATCTCTTGAGTTGCTCACCGTGGAGACAGAAGAGCATTGCCGCATGACTCTCATTACGAAGCCTGCGGCAATCCGCAGGATAGCGGAAGCATCCACGCTCATGGAAGAGACGGCGCTTTCCATAAAGAAGCTCCACTATCTGTTTTTCAAAAGTCTGCTGTGGAGCGTTCGCGAAAATGAATCAGGCACCCCGGGACTTTTCATCAAGACGACAGAATTACCCGCACCAGTGCAGGGGATGTTTCGCGTTATTAGACATTGGCCACTCATGCGCATATTTCACGTCCTCGGTCTCCCAAAAGCGGCCGCGAAATCGAATGCGGAGGTTTATGCATCATCAGGAGCTATAGCGGCGCTTTTTGTTACGCGCACCGAACCGCAGGATTTCATAGCAGCCGGGAGGTGTATGCAGCGCATCTGGCTCTCTGCGACACATGCGGGCCTCTCTGCACAGCCGCTCGCAGGTCTCATCTATCTCGCAGAATATGTCGCACGCACAGACGACCAAGAGATAGGTGCTGAACTGAAGCAGAGAATACGCGCGGCACGAAAAGTCTTATCCGACACGACCGAGGAAAGAGGGGATACAATGGCAATGATGCTCCGCATAGGAATTCCAAAACAGCACGCGAGTTCGCGTTCAAAGCGCCGACCACCGGTGATTCTATGATTGAACTAAACCTCGACCTCATATCCGTCGGAATTACGGCGGCCGGTATCGGAATACTTGGCTTCACCATCTTTTTCAATAACACGCGCAGCATTACCAATACGACATTTCTGGCTTTTTCCCTCATCACCATCGTATGGAGTATCGCCAATTATCTGCAGTATCAACCATCGACTCCCGCTACCGGTCTTTGGACAGTGCGCATCATTACATTCTTCGGCGTATGGCATGCACTTGTCTTCTTTACTCTTTGCTATGTTTTCCCCGACGCGCAGGCGAAGCTACCCAAGATATTTTTCTACGCTTTGGTGCCCATTGCGTCAGTGACTGCACTCCTTACGCTTACTCCACTCGTCTTTTCTCGCGTCACGCAGCTTTCGCCTGAAGGTGTGGTGGTCGGTATAGAAAACGGTCCTGCGATTGCGCTCTTCGGAATTCTTTCGATTGCGCTCATCGTCGCCGGAATCGGGACTCTTTTGAGAAAAGCATACGTAAAGAGCGGCCACGAGCGTCATCAGATCGCGCTCATGGGGCTCGGCACCTTTATTACCTTTGTATGTATCGTCTCGTTTAACCTGGTATTGCCCGCGGCATTCAACAATCCTCGTTTCCTGCCGCTGTCGGCCGTGTTCATCTTTCCATTCGTGGCATGCACCGCATACGCAATCGTTCGGTACAAGCTCTTTGACGTGAAGGTGCTCGCGACCGAAATACTCTCGTTTTTCCTTAGTGTCGCTACGCTGCTTCAGGTGCTTTTTGCCGGCTCTGCCATAGAGTTGCTTTTTAGGCTAAGCATTTTCGTACTCGTCCTCATGTTCTCGATACTGATGGTGCGAAGTGTCATCAAGGAGGTGCGTCAAAGGGAGCTCATCGAAAAGCAGGAGAAAGAGCTCGAAGACATCAATCGTCAGCAAGAAAGCCTCCTGCACTTCATTAGTCACGAGGTAAAGGGATACCTCACGAAGAGCGAAGCGGCGTTCGCTGCCATTTTTGCGGGTGACTATGGCGAGGTTCAACCAAAGCTGCACGACATGTCGGGCATGGCGCTCGCCGACGTGCGAAAAGGGGTAGACACTGTCATTGACATTCTTGATGCATCCAATTTGAGACGCGGCACAGTGTCGTTTAAAAGAGACACGTTCGACCTTGTCGCCGCAATCGAGGAGATTGTGCGCGACCTTCAAGCGGAGGCAAAGGCACGCGGCTTGGAGCTCACCTTTGAAAAACCGGTTACCGGAGCCTACATGTATATTGGCGACGAAGATAAGCTCAGACGCCACGTCATTAGAAATCTCGTCGACAATTCCGTGAAGTACACGCTGAAGGGCTTCGTACGGGTCCAGCTAGCGAGGACACCGAACCTTATGCGCATAACGATTTCTGATTCGGGCGTAGGCATCACGCCGGAAGACATGAAGCATCTTTTCACCGAGGGCGGGAAGGGCGCAGAGTCAATCAAGGTCAACGTGCATTCGACGGGATATGGGCTCTTTATCGCCAAAACTATTGTGGAAGGCCATGGCGGCAAGATTTGGGCCGAATCAGAGGGTAAAGACAAGGGCGCACGCTTCATAGTGGAGCTCCCCATCCTGAGTGCATAGCCGCATTGAGTACAGAGCGCTTTCGTGCCACAGTGTGGGCATATGAACTACATCTCACGCATAGCCACGCTTATTCGACGAAGCTTCAACGACCCGTCGCTTTACACGGAAGCAACTTCGAGCCGCATATCAAAACCGCTTTCGGTGCTCGCGTGGATATCAGTCGTGTGGGCACTCATGATTTCTATTCCTGCAGGCATTGCGCTCGTTCTCTTTGTAAACACCAATTTTCTGGACACGGCGTCAGGTATGTATCCTTCCGAGCTCGTTGTCACCATAAAGGATGGGGAAGCGAGCGCCAATGTGACGCAGCCTTACTTTATTGACATGCCGGGAAAGGAATCGGCCTCGACGTCGCCGCAGTATCTCGCTAAGCGGAGCCGGATAATTTGAAAGATGTCCCAAACCCGACCGGAAGCTTTCGCCCGGTTGATCTTAGCGAAGTAAAGGACTTCACGCTCGACAAGGCGATGGTGACGAATTTTGTCGATAAAATCAGACCGTTTATCAACGGATTCCTCTATGTACTCCCGGTACTCCTCTTCTTCCTGATCATTGGATTCTCCCTTGTGGCGTACCTCTTTGTCGCGCTTTTTGCCGCGCTCATCGTCATGCTCGTAGCAAAGCTCAAGGGTCTTTCGTTTGACTACGGCACATCGTACGTACTTGCCTTGTTTGCACTCATCCCAGTCGCGCTTGTCGACCTCCTGACCGACATCCTTGGATTCGGCAACTACTTCTTGCTCTCTCTTGCAGTCTTTGTCGCAGTACTTGTGTACAACATTCGTCCCACTTCGTCCGAAGGGGCCGTCTCTCAGAATCTCTAATAAGGCGGAAAATCTGCTCTACCCCATGAGATATCTCGGCTTGGTACAGCGGACTCGTTTGGTTTTCCTATCTCACGGGGTATATTTACGCCTATGAAGCGTATTTTCACGGGTCTGCAGCCTTCGGGCGCGCTCCACATCGGTAACTACGTCGGGGCTCTGAAGCCATTCATTGATCTGTCGGCCGAGTACGACAGCATGCTGATGGTCGCCGATTACCATGCCATCACGACGCTGAAGAATCCCACCGAGCTTAGACAAAACATCATCGATATTGCACGCGACTACGTAGCTGCCGGCATCGACCCGCAAAAGGCGGTCATATTCAGGCAATCTGATGTGCCGGAGCACACAGAGCTCGGCTGGGTATTCCAGTGCCTCGTGACCGTGCCGTTCCTTCAACAAGCGCACGCATACAAAGACAAGGTCGCGAAGGGTCTTGAACCCAACGCCGGCCTCTTCGCATACCCGATGCTCATGGCGGCCGACATACTTCTCTATGACACCGACATCGTGCCGGTGGGTGCCGACCAGCGGCAGCACGTGGAATACGCGCGCGAAGCGGCAGCAAAATTCAACAACGCGTACGGCGAGACATTTAAGGAGCCCCAAGAGCGAATCATAGAGGCCACCGCGACTGTCCCCGGAACCGACGGAAAAAAGATGAGCAAAAGCTACGGAAATACGATTCCGCTTTTCGGTACACGCGAAGAAATTGCGGAAGCGGTCATGTCTATAGTCACTGACTCATCGGGCGAGCGCCCGGAGAACGTGTACGCCATCCACCGCGTCGTGCGCAACGAAGGAGAGCTTCAATCACTGTACGAGTCGTACAAAGGGAAATACAAGTCCCTTAAAGAGGCACTGATTGAAGACATCGATGCGTTTGTCTCGCCCATGCGCGAAAAGCGCGACTCAATTTCCGATGACAACGTCCGCGCTTTCCTCAAAGACGGCGCAGAAAGGGCTCGCGAGCGAGCCTCGGCGAAGATGCGTGATGTTCGCGCTAAAATGGGCCTCACTATCTAGCTATGAAAAAACGCACGTACATAGAGGATTTGGGGAAGCACATCGGAGAGGAAGTGGTCGTCAAGGGCTGGGTGTCGGTCCGTCGCGATCAGGGTAAGATGGTCTTTTTTGATTTCCGCGACATGACGGGCACCGTACAAGGTGTGGTTCTCCCGCAAAGTGCCGCCATAGAGACAGCGAAGGAGACTCGACTTGAGTACGTCGTGAGTATTACGGGAAAGGTGAATGAGCGCCCCGAGAAAAACAAGAATTCTAAAATACAAAACGGCGATATCGAGCTTGAGGTCCTCGAGATGACGGTCCTTGCAAAAGCTGAGCCGCTTCCTTTCGATATGTCGATAGAGGGTTTTAATCTCGATCTTACGACCGAGCTCGACCACCGAGCACTCACACTCCGTCACCCGCGTCTTCAAGCGATATTCAAAGTACAGGCAGTGATTATCGACGAGTTCCGTGAATACATGAAGAGCCAGAAATTCTTCGAGTTTCAAGCGCCGGCTATCGCGCCTGCTACGGCAGAGGGCGGTGCCGAAGTATTTGAGATTAAATATTTCGACAAGAAGGCATTCCTTACGCAGTCACCACAGCTCTACAAGCAGATAGTGATGACGGCGTTCGAGCGCGTTTTCTCCGTGAACAAAGTTTTTCGCGCTGAGCCGAGCGCGACGACACGCCACCTCACCGAGATCGTCTCTCTCGACGCTGAAATGGCATTTATCGATTCCTGGCACGATGTGCGCGATATGTCGGAAGCCACAGTCCGGTATATTCTCCTGCAGCTTGAGAAGACATGCGCCAAGGAGCTTGAATTTTTGCAGGCTACGCTACCGGTCATGATAGAAAAGACGCCGACGCTGTCACTCACCGAAGCACAGGACAAAATCTTCGAGAAAACCGGCCGCGATGTACGCGGTGAAAAGGACCTCAATCCCGAGGATGAGCGTAGTCTCTGCGAGATTATCAAGGACGAGACTGGCTCAGACTTCGTGTACGTGTATGGCTATCCGACACGGCAGAAACCCTTCTACGTCTATCCGAATCCGGACGCTCCGGAATTCAACGAGGGGATGGACCTCTTGTGTCGCGGTGTCGAATGGCTCTCCGGCGGGCGCAGAATCAACAACTACGAGCAGCTTCTAGAGCACGTCGCTACTTGGGGCATGGATCCGCACAAAATCGAAATGTTTCTCGAGGCGTTTCGCTACGGTGTACCACCCGAAGGCGGCTTCGCTTTTGGTGCGGAGCGCATGACCATGCAGATACTTGGACTCAAGAACATCCGTGAGGCGACTATGTTTCCGCGAGATATGCATCGCATCGATGGGCTACTTACACACGGGGAGGACGGTACCCCGTCTGCATAAAAAACCGTATGGGGTCATTGCGAAGAAAAGAGACTGAGGAGCGATACAAGGAAGTTCGTGCGCATGGCGGACTCGACGGTCCTTGTGTGCTTTGCAACAAACCCGCGCTCAAGACGTTTACCGCATGGAAAATCATCAAGAATGATTATCCCTACGACAAAATCGCACTCGTACACGATATGCTTGTTCCGTTTCGTCATGTCACGCAAGATCAGCTGACGCAGGAGGAAATCGATGAGCTCAACGATATCAAGGAATCCTATGTTCACTCTACGTATGAGTGGATACTCGAGGCGACGACTAAAATGAAGTCCATCCCGGACCATTTTCACATTCACATGATAACGGCGCAGGATTAATCACATGTCAGACCGTTTTAGCATAGAGTCAGAGAGCTATCAGGGGCCACTGGAAGCGCTGCTCGACCTCATAGAGGCACGTAAGATGTCGATATCCGACGTATCGCTTGCCGAAGTAACGGATGCATACCTCTCGTATGTAGAGAAGCTCCCCGAGCTCCCACTCGCAGAGACATCGCAATTCATACTCGTCGCATCGACTCTGCTTCTTATTAAATCTCGTTCACTTCTGCCCACGCTCACTCTCTCAGAAGACGAGCGTGAATCGGTCGAAGAGCTGGAGCGTCGACTCGCCCGATACGCGATGTTTCGAAACGTGGCAAAGCAACTGCGGCGCGAATGGGGAAGGGCGCCGCTGTACTTGCCGCGCAAAGCGCCGCTGCGGCCATCGATATTTTCACCGGCAGAATCGTCGGTTCAAAACATTTTTACTGCCGCGCAGAGGCTCATCAATTTGCTACCAAAACCTGAGCACCTCGCACAAGCGGCCGTCGCACCCGTGCTGGCTCTTGAGGACGTCATCGTCCACCTGAAGCAGCGCCTTACATCCGCCTTTAAAGCGCGCTTCAGCGAGCTCACAAAATCGAAGGACAGAGGGGAAGTCATCGTGTACTTTCTTGCGATGCTCGAGCTTGTGCGCTCCGGGTCTGCGAGTGTTACGCAAGACAAGCTTTTCGAAGACATCACTATCGAGATAGAATCAGCTGGAACCCCAAGATACGGCATATGAGCACACCGGATAAATCAACACAGTTGGAAGCGCTTCTCTTTAGTGAAGGCGGTCCCGTCGCACGCAAGAAACTTGCACAGCTCATGGATTCTTCGCTCGAAGATCTTTCACTCGCTGTAGATGAGCTTACGCGGCGTAAGGCGGGGACTGGCATCTCAGTAATAGCCACTGCACAAGATGTTGCACTCGCGGTAGCTCCTGAAGCCGCGCCCATCGTGCAGGCGGCGTTTGAGCGCGAACTCGGCAAGGAGATTGGGGATGCCGGTCTCGAGGTACTCTCTATCATTCTGTATCGCGGTCCATCGACACGCGCCGAGATCGATTACATCCGCGGCGTAAATACATCATGGACGATACGTACGCTTGCAGCGCGCGGACTTCTTGAGCGAGCACAAAATCCCAACGACGCCCGTGAGTACCTCTACCAGCCAACTGTCGAGCTTCTCGCACATCTCGGCGTAACACATGCGCGGGAACTGCCCGATTATGCTAAAATATCCAGCGAATTGGCCGCATTCGAGGAGAAAGCGGGTCCGTTCGAGACTAACGATCATGCCTCAGGAACCACAGATTCAACTGCATGAAGTAGTGCAGCAAGCCTCGAATCGCAATCTGCATTTGTACGGCGCTTTCACCCTCGCTCTCATCGGCGTCGCGGCCTTTTTCTTTGTATTCGCGTATTTCGACGGACTGCCGAGAGAGGCGACGCAAACGGCAGCAGCAGCAAGCAGCACCAGCGCGTTTGATAGTGTGCAGATTCGAGGGAGCGCCGCCATCGTTGTTGAGCTCAACAGCGGCAAGGTCTTGTACGAAAAGAATGCGGACGTGCAGCTGCCACTCGCGTCACTTACAAAAGTGCCACTCGCACTCGCCGTCTCTGAAGTACTCACACCTGAACGTGTGATTACCATTCCATATGACACCGGCTTTACTGAGGGCGGTCAGCGACTCCTGAAAGGTGAGCGCTGGAAAACGCGCGACGTCATGCACTTCACCCTCATCGCATCATCCAACGAAGGTGCCGAGATATTGGCGCTCAACGCTGACAGCGCACTCCACGCACTCTATGCCTCCTCAACGCCCGGCACTGCAACCCTCTGGCGTATGAACGACCTCGCACATTCTCTCGGCCTCGACCGCACATACTTCCTCAACGTAAGCGGACTCGACGAAAGTGCCACACAATCGGGCGCATATGGCAGCGCGCGCGATATGGCCAAACTCTTTGCCTATGCGGCCACAGCGAAACCTGAGATTTTCGCCGGCACAGCCAAAGATGGATTGCTCCTCGTCGACGAAGCCGGGGATACGACGTCTGCATACAACACAAACGATGCGCTCGGCGCAATCTCTGGTCTTATCATGGGAAAGACGGGATACACGGATCTTGCTGGGGGCAACCTCGGCGTGGTTTTCGATGCGGGGCTTTCGCAGCCAATCGTAGTTATCGTCTTAGGCTCGAGCCAGCAAGGCCGATTTGCTGATGTACGGCTATTGGTTGAAACGGCGCGCAAAGAGATATCAAAGGAATAGCAATGTACACTATGGTGATGGAAGGCATACTTTCGGATATCGTCCGCGTCCTCGTACCGGCAGCCGCGGCATTTATCCTCGGCATGGCTCTGACACCCGTGCTCACGCACTACCTCTATAAATACAAGGCGTGGAAAAAGACCCCGGGGAAAATCGCATACGACGGCAAGGCAGCAGAGGAATTCAACCGCCT
The DNA here is from genome assembly GCA_007375785.1 of Parcubacteria group bacterium Athens0416_74. Classification (GTDB taxonomy): domain Bacteria; phylum Patescibacteriota; class Minisyncoccia; order Phycocordibacterales; family UBA2100; genus UBA10103. Next base: position 28,636 of record VMEY01000002.1, read on the forward strand.
GCATGTCGACAATGAGGTCCGTGCGCCGCGCATGGGGGGCATCGTGGTGTGGGGAAGCGTGCTCCTCACCATACTGAGCCTTTCCTTTTTGACTAATACGTTTGACTCAATACTGAGCTTGCAGCTCGATTTCTTGAGTCGCAATCAGACATGGATACCGCTTGCCGCGCTCATGGTGGGAGCCCTCGCGGGCCTCTTCGATGACCTGCTCGTCATACAGCCGGGAGCTGAAGGCATGCCGCTTCGATTGCGATTGCTGATCGTGCTCATCATGTCCACGTTTATCGGCTGGTGGTTTTGGGACAAGCTCGACGTGGTCGCCGTCAACATACCGTTTGGCGCCCCACTCGAGATAGGCTTCCTCATCGTCCCATTTTTTGTCCTCGTATCGCTCGCACTCTATGCCTCGGGTGTTATCGACGGTATCGATGGGCTTTCGGGCGGCGTGTTTGCTTCTATCTTTGCCTCGTACACCATCATCGCCTTCGTGCAGGAGCAAATTGACCTCGCCGCATTCTCGGCAGCAATCGTCGGCGGTCTGCTCGCGTTTCTTTGGTTTAATATTCCGCCCGCACGGTTCTATATGTCGGACACGGGGACGATGGGTCTCACGCTCGCTATCGGCACGATTGCATTTATGACCGACAATCTTGGCGGCGGCGTCGGTATCGCAGTGCTACCCATCATCGGCTTCTTGCTCGTAGCCACTGTGGCATCCGATATATTGCAGCTCATCTGGAAGAAAGTGCTCGGCCGAAAGCTCTTCCGTATTGCGCCGCTCCACCACCACTTTGAGGCAATCGGCTGGCCGGGTCCGAAAGTCGTGATGCGCTACTGGGTACTTTCCGTGGTCTTTGCATTCGCGGGCGTGATACTCGCCATAGCAGCAATATCTTCGTGAAAAGGGGAGCGCACATAGACAGACCGCTCGCGCTTATTATCGCGATTCTCGTCGTGGGCGGATGCATGATATTTGCGTCTGCCGCATTCGGTCTTCTTGCGCGTGGCGCTACACACATGTCTTCAGTCGTGTTCAGCCACCTGGTCCTTGGAGTCGGGCTCGGACTCGTGGCCCTCGTCATCGGCACGACGCTTGACTACCGTATATGGAAAAAGTACGCACCCCACCTGTTTGTTCTCGCACTTGTAGCGACGGCACTCGTGTTTGTGCCGCAGATTGGATTCTCGCACGGTGGCGGCACACGCTGGCTGCACATAGCGGGCATATCTCTGCAACCGTCCGAAGGACTCAAACTCGCCGCGGTCATCGCAGCCGCAGCATACTTCTCACTCATTAAGACGAAAGTCTCCACATTTACCTACGGCTTCGGTGGCTTCCTTGCGATTCTCTCGCTGCCGGTACTCCTCCTTCTCCTGCAGCCCGATACGGGGACGCTTGGGATTATTGCCATTTCTGTGACGGCAGTTTTTTTTGCTGCCGGTGCTTCTTGGAAGCAAATCGGTGCGACGATACTCATCGGTAT
>VMEY01000068.1 GCA_007375785.1 Parcubacteria group bacterium Athens0416_74
GTCCGCCAGCTGGCGGAGTGACCTTCCCCATAAATACATTGAGCGCCTCAGGTCGGAGACGTGCACCTCCGCATGCATCGCACGGCTCGTCGCCAAAGAAGTACTTACTGCCGAGACCTTTGCACTCAGGGCATGCCCCGTATGGTGAGTTGAATGAGAAGAGGCGCGGCTCTACTTCCGGAAAAGAGAAGCCATCGTATGCGCACATAAATTTCGCTGAGATGATGTGTGATGTACCGTCGGGGTCGGTAATACGTACGAGCCCATCGCTCTCTGCGAGAGCTCGCTCTATGGCCTCGCTTGCTCGCTCAAGACTGCCCTTCACATCGTCGTTGAATTCGGATACGAATATTTCGTCAACAATGATGTCGATGTCATGACGATCGTTCTTGCCCATGACGATTCGCTCGCGAAGCGACTTCTCTTCTCCATCGACGACCGCGCGTTCAAAACCTTTGTTGAGCATGTCGTAGAGCATTTGATAGTACTCGCCCTTGCGACCGACCACTACCGGCGCCGAGATGCGCACCTTTTCCTTTGATACGGCGGCTGTGAGCTTTTTCTTTCCGGCGGTCTTCTTGTTTTTGCTCGCCTCTTCCACTATCTCCAAGACTTTCTCAAGAATCTCCTCGTTGGTCTGCTTCTTGACCTCTCTACCGCAGGTCGGACAGTGCGGATGACCTATGCGTGCGTAGAGCACGCGCAGATAGTCGTATATCTCGGTGATGGTCGCGACCGTCGAGCGCGGATTGTTGGAGCGGCTCTTCTGATCGATAGATATTGCGGGCGAAAGTCCCGTAATCTCGTCGACATCGGGTTTCTGCATTTGGCGGAGGAATTGGCGCGCGTATGCGGAGAGCGACTCGACATACTTGCGCTGACCTTCGGCGAAAATCGTATCAAATGCCAAAGACGACTTCCCGCTGCCGGAAAGCCCTGTGAACACGACCATCTTCCCGCGCGGTATCTCGACCGACACGTTCTTGAGATTGTGTGTCCTCGCTCCTTTTATGATGATTTTATCGTCCATGCATCTCTTCTTTCACCACCTCTTTACTCCAGTAAACTCACCAATTGGTGAAATTACTGCAGCTTACTTCGGGAGAACCTCCCCAATATGCAAACAATTCCGACCCCTGCGCGTGCGCTAGGGGTTGTGAAGGCGCAGTATACACCACCGTCCACAATACAGAAACGACGCCGACCTTCCCAAGTCGCCGTCGTTATCTTGTCCTGGACACTCATCAGAATGTCCTTGTGAGAACTGGTTGCTCGCCGATCTTCAGCCGGAGACACTTGTGTCCCATCACCCTCCAGTCCTCGTATCCTGGATGTGTCCTTACCCAGTCGGCAATCCATAGACCCGCGCTGTACACACAGGAGATCTCATTCAAAGCGGGTCTCGTCTCCGAATCGTCAATTTTCTTGTCTTCGCAGCTCTGCCCTGAAGGTGAGCAAAGCGATGCGACCAGAACAAAGATGCGCAAATCCATCCGAACCTCCTAAGCCGGAAATGTGCGGGGCTAGCTGATGATTTCCATCCCTAGCCAGGACCCATCTTCATCCTGCATTTAGGATTGGTCAAGTAATCAAGGGGTGGGTCGATTCCGGGCGTTTCTTTACAGAAGCGCCGCTTCCTCCTTGAGCTCCACGCCAAACTGGTTGTAGACCTCGAGTTTTATCATTTGTGCCAGATTTCGGACGTCGTGTGCCGTAGCGGTGCCCTGATTCACAATGTAATTGGGGTGCTGGAAACTCGCTATCGCGCCCCCCACCGATGCCCCCTTCATGCCGGCTTTCTCTATAAGCCAGCCGGCCGGTACCCGATTTTCGCGCGATTTGACCCCCTTTTCGGTTTCAAACATTTCCACGATGTTCGCAGGCGCAATCGGATTCATAAAAAACGACCCTGCCGCTCGGACATTCTGCAAGTGCCGCCGCTCTCGCTCCGCGATTGTTTCCTCAGTGAGCCGAGCACTTTCCGCAGAGTCGACTCGGTGCAATTCGAGTGCGACGCGCGTGATTATCCAATCAGGATTATCTTTGAAGATACTGCGACGATATGAAAAGTCGCATACATTGTTTTCAAAATCTTTCGTTTCACCCGACTTCGAATTCAGTGCGCTGACACTCACTACGAAGTCCTTTATTTCCGATCCGAAAGCTCCCGCATTGCCGCGCACCGCGCCGCCGACTGTGCCGGGAATGCCTGAAAGCTTTTCCCAGCCGCCGAATCCATGCGCACCGCACTCCCGGATGAGCGACAGGAGGTTGCACCCGAAATCTGCCGTAAGGACGCCGTCCTGCAGCGTGTAACTCCCCTCTACTATGTGCAGTACGACGGCTCGAAGCCCGTCATCGGGGATGAGCACATTGCTTCCGCCCGCTAGCACGATATGCGGAAGCGACTTCTCTCGAGCGAATGCAAGTGCATCGTGCACATCCTGCTCGTTCGCGACATCTATGAAGTAGAGTGCCGGGCCTCCGATGCCGAAAGTGGTGAAAGAGGCGAGCGGTATGTTTTCTTGAATGCGCATACTATTTTTTGGTGGCCTTTGCCTTCTTTTTCGCTCCCTTAAGCAGCTTCTCGAGCTCTCCTATCTCGTCGCGCAATATCGCGGCCGTCTCGAAATCGAGATTGTCCGCGGCTTCATGCATCTGCTGTCGCTTCTCCTTCATGAGCTTTACCGGGTCGTTGCCTTCCGCCGACAAGTCCAGCTTAGCCAAATCATGTGCGGTATTGCGGCGAGACTTCTGGATATCTTCCATGATGTCGAAAATCCGTTTCTGAATCGTTTGCGGCGTGATGTCGTGCTCCGTGTTGTACGCCACCTGTACGGCTCGACGACGATTTGTCTCGCCTATGGCTCTCTCCATCGAACCTGTCATGTTGTCGGCATAGAGAATCACACGGCCGTGCACGTTGCGCGCTGCACGACCAATCGTCTGGATGAGCGATGTCTCGCTGCGCAAAAAGCCCTCCTTGTCCGCATCGAGTATCGCGACGAGCTCGACTTCTGGGAGGTCCAAGCCTTCGCGGAGCAAGTTGACGCCCACCAGCACATCGAACAGACCTTTCCTAAAGTCGGTGAGTATCTCAATGCGGTCTATCGTCTTTACATCGCTGTGAATATAGCGAACCTTTATCTTCTTCTCTTCAAGAAATGTGGTCAGGTCTTCCGCCATCCTCTTGGTGAGGACGGTCACCATCGACCGTGCTCCTCGCGCCGTAATCCGCTCTGCCTCACGTATGAAGTCGCGTACTTGGCCTTCATACTCCCCCGAGCTCACAATAGGGCGCACCACTATCTCAGGGTCTATAAGACCGGTCGGCCTGATGACTTGCTCGATAGGTTTGCCGCTGCGCGCGAACTCGTACTTCCCTGGCGTGGCCGAGGTGTAGATAGTCTGGCCGATACTGCGCTCAAACTCGTCGAACTTTAGCGGGCGGTTATCGACCGCGCTCGGCAATCGAAATCCGTGTTCTATGAGCGTCTCTTTGCGCGCTCTATCTCCGGCGTACATCGCACCGACCTGAGGAATCGTGACATGCGACTCGTCGACGACGGTGAGGTAATCCGGTGTGCCGTCGGCTTTATGCGGAAAATATGAAAGCAGTGAGTACGACGGCTCTCCGGGCTTTCTGCGGTCGAAATGGCGAGAGTAGTTTTCGATACCATTGCAGTATCCGAATTCCCGTATCATCGATATGTCTTGCCTCGTGCGGCGCTTCAAGCGCTCCGCTTCAAGAATCTTTCCCGAATCGTTGAGCTTCTTGAGCTGGTCAGCAAGCTCCTGCTCAATGTCCGCAAGCGCCGCCTCTTTGACCTCTTCGGCCGTAATGTAGTGCTTATGGGGAAAAAGAAATGCGCTATCAACTTCGCGGTGAATCACGCGCGTAATAGGATCCATCTCTTGGATAGACGCGATGATGCCGCCTGAGAGGTCGAGG
>VMEY01000091.1 GCA_007375785.1 Parcubacteria group bacterium Athens0416_74
CGCCCGACAAGCACCTCGGCCGCTACATCCAGGAGCAGACCGGCGCCGACATGCTGATGTGGAACGGCGCCTGCATCGTGCACGACGAGTTCAAGGGCCTCGAGCTCGAACTGCTCAAGCGCGAGCACCCGAAGGCCATGGTGCTGGTGCATCCCGAGTCGCCGCAGGCCGTGGTGGCCCAGGCCGACGTGGTGGGCTCGACCTCGCAGCTGCTCAAAGCCGTGGTCGACGGCGACGCCAAGGAGTACATCGTCGCCACCGACAACGGCATGTTCCACCGCATGCAGCGACTGGCCCCTGGCAAGACGCTGATCGAAGCCCCCACCACCGGCAAGAGCGCGACGTGCAAGAGCTGCGCGCATTGCCCCTGGATGGCGATGAACGCGACCCAGGGGCTGATCGCCTGCCTGGAGTCCGGGCGCGGCGAGATCTTCGTGCCCGAACCGACCCGCTCCAAGGCGTTGGGCTGCATCGAGCGCATGCTCGACTTCGTTGCCGCGAACCCGGCCGCGATCGCCCAGCCCCAGCGCGGCGGCATGGTGCGCGACATCGGCAGCGCCTGAACTGGCGGCCTTGGAAGCTGCAAAAAAAGAAATCGGATTCACGTACACGCTCGAAAGCAAAGGCGTATTCATACATAAGCGAAATCGACGGAGTCGTCGTGGTGCACAAGACCTGGAGTGAGTGCGAAGCGCGTGTCCGCGGGAAAAAAGCGCGATTCAAAAAGGCGCTTTCCCCCGAAGAGGAGGCTGAATTGGTGAAAAGCTTCTCCCGCTAAGAGATTCTTTGATACGCTTCCTGGATGTCCGGCAGTGTCGTCTGGGCGATTTCACTGGGCTTCCTTGCGGGTGTGTTCCTCCGCTCGTTCGCACTCGTTTCGTGGCCCGTCGCACTTTTTTGCGTGTTCGTCGGACTGTTAGCCGTCACATACTTCATTTTCGATAGACGCACGATAATCGCTGTGATTGGAATCGCCTGTATAGCGAGCGGAGCAGGGATTCTTCGCATGGACGCAGCACGACTCGTCGCAGACCCCGTACTTCAAGGGCATCTCGACGCAAAGGTTTCGCTCGTAGGAAGAGTGATAGCAGAGCCCGATGAAAGAGAGCGCAGCGTGCGGTTACGCGTAGATGTGTCGAGGCTGCTGGTCGGGAGTACGAGCGTTCCGGTGGATGCACGGGTGCTCGTGGTCGCGCCACTCCATACAGAAGTCTCATACGGCGACACGGTGCGCGCGGAAGGGGAGCTCCAAT
>VMEY01000003.1 GCA_007375785.1 Parcubacteria group bacterium Athens0416_74
CTATCTTCTCCAGTTCCAAGTCCAATGACCTGACCAAGAATGGATTGTTTGTCAGCGGAGTTTCGTATAGTGCGTGCGGCAAGAAAAGAAGAGCGAGCACTTCAGCCGGGAAGAAGTAGCGATAAAAACCTCGACTCGCGAGATACATAAGCAAGTTCATTACCGAGAAGACCGCTGCGAACAGCTCAGCGTCTGAGATTTTGATACTTCCCCTTAGGCGCAGGAGCAATGAGCCCCACCACACCGCGAGCAGTCCGAAGAAGTATATTGGTTGAAGTTGGGAAATGAACTGCGAAGCGTTCTCGAGTATGCGCGTAGAAAGTGCCACGTTGTTGGTATTGGCCGCGAAGAGGATTTCCTTCAAGACTGCAATACTCGTTACATGCAGGAAAAACCAGAGTACAAGCATCGCCGTTACTCCAAGACCAAAAGCAACCATATTCACAAAGGAGACTCTTCGGTACATCACAACATACATAACCAAAGTGGTTGGCAGAAGAATCAGAAGGTAAAGAGGCTTTGTAACCATTGAAAGACCGAGCAATGTTCCTGAGACGAGCCATGGCCGGAATTGTGTGGCGCGCTGCGCGTATGACAAGGCGAGCAGCGACGCGACGAAAAACAGCAGTCCCGGTACTTCACCGAGGACGTTCTTTCCATGACCGTACAGTGGGGCGAATGTTACTAAAAGGAAAAGGGAAAAAAGCGCCAAGGAATACTTCCTTTCTCTAGCGACGGACTGTATCAGGAAGTAGCCTGTCACACAGAGAAGTGCCATGAATGCGAACATAACGATGCGGGCATTCAGAAGCGTCGTACCGAAGAGGGCAAAGGAGGCGGCGACCGGATAGAATACGGGGAAACTCGTCGTCATGAAGTTTGCAGAAGTAAATGTATCTGGCGCTGTCTGGATACCGTAGATTCCGTACGCGGCGATATTAATGGATATTTGGTCGATAACCCCTTCGTCCATCCATGTCGGGGGGTTTTCTGAAAGTCTGAAAAGCGCGAGAAACGTAAACAGCAACACTGCGGCCAAGAGCATGGCGACCTGAAAATACGACATGCGCTCACGAGGAGTTGCCGCTGGCGCGATGCTGTCCGTGTGCGACTGAGAAAAAACAATGTGTTTGTAGCTGAAATAATTGATGACTGCAATGAAAAGCCCGCTTACGAGCTGTCCTAGAAGATAATGAGCATGCATATACTCGACAAAGGCGTAGATAAGCATCGTGTTGATGCCAAGGGCAACGAGGATGACCGCAAGAAACTTCGTGGCTTGCACGTGCACTTTGTCGAGAGCAGTATCCCCAAACGTCCAGAGCTTCTGTAGAGAGAAGCTCACGAAAAAAGAGACGGCAAATGCAGCAATCGAAGAATAGATGTACCACACGCCGAAAAAGTGAGTGAGGACAAAAAGTGTGCCCAAATTGACCGCGGTCGCCGTGCCGCCCGATATGACAAAACGCGCAAGGCGCATGAAAGAGGGGTGGCTTGCCGTCAGGCCAGCGTAGAGCCTCAGGAGGTTATGGAGGGGGCGGAGCGTCATGGGATTCGATAGTACGCGGGCAGTGTAGCATGCGTGCTGAACCTCGACGCATTCCTCAAAGAGTGCTCTAATGGCAGGCATTATGGTCCTCGTCATACGACCGAAGCGCACGTTTTCGTGGGCGGATCTCAAAGAGCTCTGGCAGAATCAGGAGCTTCTGTATTTCTTTACGTGGCGCGACCTCAAGATTCGCTACAAGCAAACACTTGTCGGCATCGCGTGGGCGGTATTCCAGCCTCTCACCACGATGGCCATCTTCACTATTCTCTTTGGTATGTTTGCAAAGATACCGTCGGATAACATTCCGTATCCTATCTTCGTGTTTGCCGGGCTTCTTTTTTGGCAGCTATTCTCCGCTTCACTAGCGCAGACAAGCAATAGTCTCGTCGCAAACCAAAATCTACTCACCAAGGTGTATTTCCCGCGCCTGCTCCTTCCTGTGTCTTCCATCTTTTCCAACCTCGTCGATTTCGCTATCGCATCGGTGATTTTGGCAGTGCTCATGATCTGGTACGGTTTCATCCCCCAGCTCTGGGGGCTGCTCATCTTGCCGCTCTTGATTATTATCACAAGCATCTTTGCTGTTGGTCTCGGACTTTCGCTCGCAGCGCTTAACGTAAAGTACCGCGATGTGAAATACGCGCTCCCATTTTTTATTCAGATGCTTATGTTCGTGACACCGGTTATATATTCTCCGTCTATTTTCGGCACATATTCATGGATCTTGGCGATAAACCCGATGACAGGCGTCATAAAGGCTGCCCGCGCAGCGCTTTTTGGACTCCAACCAATCAATTGGGGGCTCCTCGGTTTGTCGGCGCTCGCTGCGTGCATCATTTTGGCGATAGGAATCATATATTTTAAAAGGACAGAGCGATATTTTGCCGATCTGATATGAACACAAAGCCTATCATAGAGATTCGATCTATATCTAAGTCGTATCGTATTGGGGAGGCAAAGGATTATTACTCTACGCTCCGTGATTCGATGGGCACGCTATTTAGCAAGAAGGCTCGCCAAGACAGTAGCGTGTTCTGGGCGCTGAAGGATGTGTCTTTTTCTGTACAGGCGGGGGAAATAGTAGGTGTCATAGGGCGCAACGGTGCAGGAAAATCTACATTGTTAAAAATATTGAACCGGATTACAGAGCCGACGAGCGGAGAAGCCGTCATACGAGGGAAGATATCCTCACTTCTTGAAGTCGGCACAGGATTCCATCCTGAGCTTACTGGTCGGGAAAACATATATTTCGCAGGTGCCATACTCGGCATGAAGAGAAAAGAGATAGCGAGTAAATTTGATGAGATTGTGCAGTTCGCAGAAATGCAGCAGTTTCTCGATACCCCGGTCAAGCGATACTCATCGGGCATGCAAGTGCGCCTCGCCTTCTCGGTCGCCGTACATATGGAGCCTGACATACTCCTCATCGACGAGGTTCTCGCCGTGGGAGACCTCGCTTTTCAGAGAAAATGTCTTTCGAAAATACACGAAACGGCACGTCGTGACGGGCGCACAATACTTTTCGTAAGTCATAACCTCGATGTCGTGCAAAGTCTGTGCGATAGATGCGTATTCTTAGAGTACGGTCAGGTCCAATCGGTAGGACCCACGGAAGACGTCATTCGCGCATATATGGCACGCATGAATTCTGCTGCCTCTGAGTCGCGCATAGATTTCCCAAGCGACGAAACGAAGATGTTTGAATTGAGCTCAGTCATGTTGCGTGATTCAGAGGGGGCCCCAGAGACAGTCATTGAAGCGGGCAAACCCTTTTCGATAGAAGTTGAGTACATCGTCCGTGGTACCGAGCCATCGGCTTTCTGGCTTGTCGCGCAGTGCATGAACGAGAATGGGACCATGGTTTTCGGCTCTATCGACACAGACAATAACCCTACGCTTACGAAGAACAGAATGCCGGGCTCCTATCGAGCTATTTTCACCTTCCCAAACAGCGGTGACTTAGGCTTGAACGTGGGGGACTACACGCTCACGATTCGCATACATCAGGACCCTACCCGCGAGGCCATATTCTCTTTCCGAATCGAAGATGATATAGACAAATACATTCATCGCGCGGGCGTAGTTTTCACGAGCGCGCAGTGGAGAGTCTCGAGATTGGGCGAGTAAAAAGAGAGTCGCAAGACTTTGCTACACCGATCCGCGCGTATGTACTATGATGTTGTGCGATAAAAGTGCCTCACAGAGTGCTTCTTTTTCGCGCTTGGGGTCCATGTCTTTTATAAAGTGGAATTCGACGTATATTTCACGGACGCGTTGAAGAGCGCCCGCGTTCTTCAGGAGCGAATCGAGCATAGCGTATTCGCTGCCCTCGGCATCGATGTCGAGTACGATATCGTCACCCTCGTTCGTCGAGCGGAGAATAAAGTCAGGGAGTGAAACCATGGACGCCACCACCTCGTATCCTTGCGAGATGTTCTTTACTTCGTGATCGGACGCCAACCAGGATTGGAAGGAGTCACCCTTATCGTCGTCTTTCTCGAAGAATGTCAGTGTCTCTGTTTTCCCACCCAATCCAAAGGGGCAGAGTTTTATTGTGTACTTAGGGGACATTTCCCTGCACTTTGCGATGAGCTTTGCGTAGTGACGCGGTGATGGCTCGAACACCCACATTGTATGGTCACTGTAATCATGCGGCAGAGTCGCGAGCCAGTCGAATGTCTGACCCACACACCCTGTGTCCGTGAAAAGAACGATACATTTCGTGTACACAGTCCCGTTTGGAAGCAATGTCGTCCGACGAGGCCTCGACAAGGCGCTGAGGATTTCGCACGTGCCGCCGCTGCACCGCACTGGTCTTGATGCACTCATTCCATGGCAGCGGCCCATCCGCGCTCCGCACTCCATTTCGTACCATGTACTCCATGCACTTCAGAAGCACGGCAAGGTGCGCTTTTATAGTTTGTACGAAAAGGGGTGCATCCATCTTGCCGATGAGGACATCTTCATCGGTCAACCAGTACCACACGGAGGATTTTCACTCAATGGGCGGCCGACGACTGATGAGGCGAATTCAGTCACGTCCGCGACCCTAAGGTACTACGAGGGAAGTAAACACTCGAAATTTCTAATTTTGCCGTTTGCGAATGATGAGGGCTATATCTCATGGGCCCGTTCAATTTCCACATATGCCGATGGGCTCATTTTAGTGGGCGGTGCCTTTTGGCGAAAGGACATGAACAACACCCCGCTAGGTAATCTCACCACTCGGCGAGTACTTGCATTAAACATGTGCGTCGACTCGCGCGAGTTTCCCTTGCTTCAATTTCTCTATGTCGGACATACGGGCTGGTATAAGAATGTTGCCGAGCTCGAGAGAGTGGCGGCTTCCATGCCACATTTTGAGGGTGGTCATATCGGGTCGGGACATATTAAAGGATGGAAGAAAATAAGCGACTTCGCGAGCCTAAATCGCGCATTCATGGCAAAAGTGGCAGAGGAATATGACATCTTCGTAAACACGAGCTCCGCCGATCCCCAAGCAACGACAATCTTGGAGCATATGTGCTTTGGATTTCCTATCGCATGCACGCCGGAGTCCGGGTACACCTATGATTCCATAACCAGACTTTCCGTGAGTGATACCGAGTTTAATTGCAGGCAGTTGAGTACCCTACGAAATGTGGAGGAGAACACACTGAGAGAGCTATCTAGCAGGAGTTACCAACATGTTGTACAATCTCACAACTGGAAATCATTTACCGACCAGACCTTGTCTTTCCTAGATTTATGAACAAACCTGAACCGAAGCGGAACGTCGTAGAGCGATACGACATCACTCGCGAAGAATTCGAGCAATATGAACGACAGGTTTTGATCCAAGAACATCTCAAGCGTTATGGCTCGATAAGACGATTTTGTTACGGAGACGTACTCGATTTTGCCACAGGTTGTGGATATGGTGCCTATATGGTGGCAGGGAATCCTGATGTACAAAGTGTCGTAGCCGTAGACAACAACGAAAGAGCCATAGCATGGGCAAAAGAACATTTTTCTCACCCCAAAATTGAATACAAAATCGCGGACGCCTTAAAGGTGGAGGGGCGATTCGATACACTCGTGTGCCTAGAGACAATAGAGCATATAAAAGAAACGAACGTTGTGCCGGATATCGTTAAGCGATGCGCAATCGACAACATTATCGTGTCATTCCCCGATAAGAAGACTACCCACTACAATCCACATCATTTCCACGATTTTGTGAGACAGGACATCGTCGACTTGTTTCCTGAACACGTCGTCTATCACACCATACGGTTTGCGGATAGCATGGCAGTTCTTTTGGCGCGCCTGGCGCCCGAAGCTCCCCATGATCTCTTCAGGAACGTCCGAGATTTGTAGACTAGGCGGCGTTTTCCGCTCCAGTATGAATCAACAACGAATGCCCTGGAATCCCAGGGCATTCGTTTGAAGCGACTAAGGAACACTAAATTTCCTGCGCGCGCAGGTAGCTACCTGTCAGAACGGCAGTAGCCGACCCACTTGAAGTCACTTGTGCCCACTTAAGTTTGAAGTCGCCGGCAGCCGAAGTCACGACTGTTCCCTTTACGTGGACCGAGGTGGGCGTGTTTGCGGGTAAAGAGATACGGGCGCTCTCTTCGCCGGAGTTAAGCACCATCTCGTTTACATCATTTGTATATCCGATACGGATTACAGAACCGGTTTGTCCCATGAACGCAATCTTGATATCGGGCGTGGCGCTCGTGGAGCTTGCAAAAATGACGCCGTCAATGACGTAAGTCTTATTTGCGTCCAACGCGAGAGTAAGATTGTTATCATCTTGGACAATTGTCGAATTGGATACAAACTCGTCTGACGTCTTGCGGTTTGATAGATCTGCTGCGAATCCGCCGAATGGCCAATCGGTAGAAAACAACGCAGTTCCATTATTGGTCAATGTGTTCCCATTCACCGAAGTATCGGCGAGAGAGTTGTTCAACTTCCAATATCCAGCCAGTCCGGATTCATTACCGTTCAATTCGGTATCCATGTCATCACTGATTTGAGTCGCCGTGCGCACTATATTCCATACGCGCACATCGTCCACGAGCCCATCAGTGGATTGAGTCGGGTAAAACGCATCGTAGGATCCGATCATGAAAGGCGCGTTGCCGTTATGGATTGAAGATATATTGCCTGTAGCCGTCCCTATGCTCGCTCCGTCCACGTAGAATGTTGCCACCGACGTCGCAGCCGTCCACGAGACCGCTATGTGGTGCCATGTACCGGTTCCGAGGGTGTATGGTCTGTACAAATTGTTGATTGTACTTCCCGTTCCGTTTGATGTGATGTTGAGTACTATATTACCGGTGCCATCGTACCCAAGTCTGTACGACATATTATTACTTAGACCAAATTTCGAGACAAAGTACTCCTCGGTTGAAGTTTCGAGTTTCACCCAAGCTTCAATCGTAAGGTCACCCGTGATGTCGAGACCTGTCTGACTTGCGTCGGATATTGAGAGATACTGGCTGCTGCTACTCTCGAAGTCTATTGAATGCGTATTGTATGCAAGCGCAATCGGGCTCACCAGCAGAGATGCGATTAGTGCAACGGATAATAATAGTACTGACACAGATATTCCCAATAATCGATTTGTCATATGCTTAGACATTATCTAATTACTCGCTATTAATTACCTGTAGTCTAACAAATGCTTGCTCACACATTTTGGCGAGCATCTGACATCGGTCCTCCGTAGCAAAAGCATATTTCTACGGTTTCCCGATGCAAGATCACTTGAGGTGCTATCCGCCGGGAACGTGTCTAGTCTAACTTTGAGCAAGTCGATCCAGGATCCTTTTCCAAAGACTTGGTGTATTTATACCCAAGATCGTCCAATTTTTCTTGAGCACAGGTAAATGCCAATCCGAGTTTTGTCTAGCATATCTATGAACGTATAGTTTCTGAGACGGATTCTCGTACGGAAGACAGTCGATGAGAAACATGAATGACGAATCAATGACGTGGATTTCTCTAGCGTTCTCGATGATCGAGCAGTAATCGAATATGTTCTCGGTTAGCATCGGATCCGGTTCCACGATAGGCAAGTCCGATGCAACCATCCGTCTCTTAATGAGGTATCGTCTTCCTGAATCCTCGTGAAGGAAGGCATAGGGAGTTTTTGGCGCAATCCTCTCAAAGAGATACCGCTCCCGCACATGGTCTCGGACGACATGAAAACTCTCCCATTTTTTTTTAAAGTCGACTCCTGCAAGCGCATAAAATTCCTTCTCGAATCGCGTATGGGGATCGCGTTGCAATGCGTCATAGCCAATCTTTTTTATCTCCGCATAGTTGGCTCGATGCTGCTCAATGTAGGCAGGAATCAACGGTGCATCCAATTTTATTATTTCAAGATTCGAAAGGTCGCGGTACATAAATTGCACGGAAGTGTACGTTCGAGGGGTAGCAAAAACAGAGACTCGGTCATACTTTCCGCAATATTCGCGCACGAAGCCATTGCACATTATCTGATCCCCGAGCCCGAGATGAGTGTAGAGTAATACGCTATACATTTTCCGGGTTTTGCGATAGAGTTCGCCTTATTTCGTCAGTATACACCCTGTTATGAAAGCCGCGATTTTAGAGAATATTGACTCACCCTTGACTGTCGCGGACGTGGAGCTGACCGATCTCTCATTCGGGCAAGTGCTGGTGAAAGTCCTGGCCAGTGGCATATGTGGTGCGCAGCTATTGGAGATCGGCGGTCACAAAGGCAATGCAAAGTTCGTACCTCACCTACTCGGACACGAGGGGTGTGGGATTGTAGAGGACGTGGGCGTAGGCGTCACTCGCGTCAAGAAAGGCGACAAAGTGGTGATGCATTGGCGCAAGGGAGAGGGGATTGAATCTGACTTCCCATCGTATGTGTATAAAGGTAAGACGATAAAGAGCGGGAAAATAACGACCTTCAGCGAATACTCCATAGTGTCTGAGAATCGCGTCACGGCGGTCCCGCAGGATACGCCGAATGAGCTCTGCGCACTCCTTGGATGCGGCCTCTCGACGGCGCTCGGCACTATTAACGAAGAGGCCGAACTTAAATTCGGGGAAAGCATCATGATTGTGGGTGCGGGGGGGCTCGGGGTGAATCTAATAAAGGCCGCGAAACTTGCAAGTGCGTATCCTATTATCGCCATCGACATTCACGACCACAAAAAAGAAGTGGCGCTGCAGCTTGGCGCCCATCTTTTTATCAATGCACAGAAAGAGAACATCGCGGATGCATTGCAAAAGGCATTTGGCATCCGCGAAGTAGACGTCGTCGTGGAGACCTCGGGCAATAAAACGGCGGTTGAGAGCACGCTACCTCTCCTTGCCGGTAGCGGACGGTACATCATGGTCGGTCAGCCGAAGCCAGGTGAATCGATTGAACACGTGAATGCGCACCACATGTTCGGTGGGGAAGGTAAAATGATAAAAGCCACGCAGGGTGGCCAATTCTCTCCGAGCAAGGATATTCCGCGCTACGTACGTCTCCACAAGGCGGGCATCCTCAATATAGATAATGTGATAACGCATCGGATAACACTCAGTGAGATCAACGACGCTATCGACCTTGTCCGCAATGGGCAGGCAAGCAGAATACTCATTGAGATGGCATAAGACATATATGCATGCGACCCTCCTCAAAGCGTATAAAAAGATGTTTCTCATCCGTGCGGCTGAGCAGAAAATCGCCGACCATTATCTGAGAAATAAGATAATGAGTTTCGTGCACTTTTACGTCGGTCAGGAGGCCGTCGCCGTCGGTGTCGCAGACAGTCTCGGAAAGAGCGACAAGATGCTCGGGAACCACCGTTCCCACGGCCACTATCTTGCAAAGGGAGGCAATATGCGCGCCATGATGTGCGAATTGCTTGGGAAGGAAGCGGGCTCATCCCGAGGAAAAGGCGGTTCCATGCATATGATTGATACCTCGGTGAATTTTGTAGGATCGACCCCGATTCTTGCCGGTGTTGTGCCACTTGCGTGCGGTGTAGCATTTGAGCAGAAGTTCTACAAGAGAAAGAATATAACGGTCGCTTTTTTGGGCGACGGCGCATTTGAAGAAGGGGTCGTCTACGAGACGCTCAATCTAGCCGGGCTCTTCAGATTGCCGCTCCTTCTGGTGGTTGAGAACAATCTGTTCTCGGTGAACTCTCCTCTTACGGACAGACGTGCACGCGGGCACGATTCCAAAACAATTGTCGAGGGCTTTGGCGCGAAGTATATGCGTGCAGACGGCAACAATTATCGTGATGTTGTTAAAAAGGCGTCCGCTCTGACGCGCTATCTCCGCGGAGGTTCGGGTCCTGCGGTGCTCGAATGTGTTACATATCGGCATATGGCTCATAGCGCACCAATCTTCGACGAAAGCTGCCGTGCAGAAGATGCGGCTGAAGTGCGCAAGGCAAAAGATTCCATTGCTCGCCTGCGGCGCGAGCTCATAAAATCGGGAATTTCAGAGAAGACAATCGCGCGCACCGAGAAAAACATAGAACAAGGCGTCGAGAAAGACCTTGCGTATGCAATCGCCGCACCCCTGCCGAAGAAAGAGACACTTTTCACCGATTTGTATGTCTGAACGAATACTCAAATACACAGAAGCTCTTCGAGAGGCCACGGACCAGGTAATGGCGCAGGATTCTTCAGTATGCGTGTTTGGCCTTGGTGTGACGTATAAAAATGGTGCAGACGGCACCACGGGCGGGTTGAAGCAAAAATACCCGACGCGCGTTTTCGATACGCCCGTCTCCGAGCATGCGGTGACCGGTATGGCGGTCGGGAGTGCCATCAGTGGCATGCGTCCCATCGTGCATCATGGGCGTGTCGAGTTCAGTCTTCTGGCAGCCGATCAGATGTTCACACAGGCGGCAAAATGGAACTATATGTTCGGGGGTAACCACCCTGTGCCGATAGTGATTCGCATCGCTGTGGGGAGACAGTGGGGCAATGGACCCCAGCACACGCAATCCCTCTATGGCATGTTCGGCTCAGTCTCGGGTCTCAAAGTCGTGATTCCGTCTTCTCCGCGCATGGCGAAGGGGCTGCTCATCGCCGCTGTTCGAGATCCCAATCCTGTGGTGATATTGGAGCCACGCTGGCTCTATGCCCTCAAGCAGCATGTACCGGAAGGAATCTATGTTGAGAATCTCGGCAAGGCACAGGTTGTGCAATCAGGGAAAGACATCACACTTGTCTCATATGGGGATGGTCTGGTATCTGCTCGCGAAGCGCTTTCTATTATCGGAGAAAAAGCGAGCGTCGAGCTCATCGACCTGGTAAGTATCAATCCCGTCGATCATGAAACCGTCATCGCGTCGGTCAGCAAAACGAAACGGCTTATGGTCGTAGACACCACACACGCATCCTTTGGTATTGGATCGGAGATTATCGCAGGTGCGGCGAAGGCGGGTGTTCTTTCCAGCGCTCCAGTGCACCTTTCGTGTCCAGATGTTCCATGCCCCACATCAACGGCACTTACAGAGGATTACTATCCGACGAAGGTGATCATCGCGACTACGATACTCAAGGCTATGGGAAAGGCGCCCATCGAACAAACGCTTTCTTTCGAAGAACTTCACCTTGCTCCGAGCATCACGCTTCCATGACGCGCAATACCTATAAAGAAAAAAGCATTCTTGTAATCGGCGACAGTGCGCGCGATATTTTTGTTTATTGTAGCGCCGCCCGTCTTGCGCCCGATATTCCCATACCGGTCATACAGGTCGTCTCGCAATCGGAGAACCCCGGTATGGCAAAGAACGTTGAGCGGAATATCAAGGCGCTTCACAAGCGTTGTGATATCATCACCAATAAAAATTGGCGAGATGTGACGAAGGTTCGCTACATGCACGACAAGAGCAACCATGGATTTATCCGAGTTGATGCCGATGTTTCGGTAGACAGGATCGACGCAAAAAAGCTCCCGCTCAAGAAATACGACATTATAGCGGTTTCAGACTACAACAAGGGGTTCCTCGCCGAAGAAGACATCGCGTATATATGCGCGCACCATCCACATGTTTTTGTCGACACAAAAAAGCCCGTTGGGAGCTGGCTCTCAAAGGCAGCGTATATCAAAATAAATAACTACGAGTACGAACGCTCGCTCCCGATCGCCAAGAGTGTTGTGCGTAAGATTATTCGTACTCACGGCGAGCATGGTGCAGAATTCCGAGGCAAACGCTATGCGGTGGATAAAGTAGAGGTGAAAGACGCGTCTGGCGCTGGAGACAGCTTCTTTGCGGCGCTTGTCGTCGAGTATGCGAAAAGTGGCAGCATTGAGCGCTCTATAGATTTTGCCAACAAGTGCGCATCGCGCGTCGTGCAGCGCAAAGGTGTTACGACTATCCAGAAAGAGGATACGCAATAAAATCCTTACCTTTGGGAGTCTCCTTTGCCGATTCGGTATGAATCGGATTCTTCGTGGGGCGTTGACACCTCAAGGACGATAGATTTTTCTTTTGCGTGGAGCTGATGAGGTGCCGCGGGAGGAATATGCACTACCGTACCGGGGCCTATCTGCTTGACTATCTTCCTGGCATTAGTGAGGTCGTAGTACCGAAGTTCGAGTTTCCCCTCGAGGACGTACCACGTCTCGTCTTTATTAAGGTGATAGTGGTCACTGAACGTCGCGCCCTTTTTAAAGTGCAGGAGCTTTCCGCAATACTTGGCGTTGTTGATAATCCATACCTCGGAACCCCATCCTTTGGGGTGGGTCTGCGGCTTCAAGATGCGTACTTTCGTCATAGAATTAGCGGACCGCCGATAGGTATCTTTTATCGAGAAAGATTGAGTTTATATATGAATCCGCGAAAAGTACATACCCCTGCTCCTCAAGGTGCTTGTTCACTTCGGCGAGCTTTCTGATGTTGCCACTGTCATCATAGCGGGCCGTCTCAGCACATATGAGTTTGGGGCGCAGTCGTGTGTAATCGATAGAGCGAATGATTTCCATATCATATCCTTCCGTATCTATGGAAAGAATGTCTATTGCATTGCCGAGATACTTCTCCGCGATTTCTGCTATCGTCATGAGAGGAAGCTTGATGACCTCTTGGATTTCTTGATGACCATAGTGCTTGTCCTCAACGTATTTCCTTGCTTCCTCAGCTGAAAACGTCCCGAGTGGAGTCGAGCTCATCACGTAGAAGTCGGCACTTTTTTGCGCAGATGCTGCCACTCCCGCATTGAGACAGACATCATATGGACGTTCTCTTTTGAGTACGCGCCAGAGAGCGGGATTTGGTTCGACACACACGCCACGCCCGCCTCGTCGATAGAAGAGGTACGTATTGCTATTAAGAATTGGGTGATTGGCTCCGACGTCTATGTATGTGGGTTTGTCGATCTTGAGTGCCGAGAGCGCGAGATTCATCAAGATATCTTCCCCGCATTGCGCATAGCTCTTCTTGTATTTTTGCTTTAGTCGGTATTTTACCCAAAGTACGTAATTCTCCCACGTGAGGTATTTTTGGAAGTTCATTCCGAACATAGTACATCCTAAAGGCCCCCCGGAAAACAATGCCCGAGATTAGGTATACTGCGGGACATGCGTGTACTCGTTACAGGGGCTACTGGTTTTGTGGGCTCGAATCTCGTGCTTGCACTCGAGGATGCCGGGCATGATGTCGTCGCCATTGGAAGTCGAGGCGAACAGGAACTCCCAGAGTTCCGGGGGAAACTTTTGTATCGGCACGGAGCCGACCTACCGCTCTCGGAAGTGGGCGACGTGGACATCCTCTTCCATCAGGGAGCAAACGCGGATACGAGCGTCAAAGACAGGGAGCAGATGTTCCGTGATAATCTTGAAACATCAAAGGTACTGTTCGCTTATGCGAGCAGTCACGGAGTAAAACATATTGTGTATGCATCCTCGACTGCTGTCTATGGAAATCTCCCCACGCCGTATAAAGAGTCCGGTCCAGTTGTGCCGCTTAATCCGTATGCAGAGTCGAAGGCTGCGCTTGATGAGTATGCAATGGATTTTGCTTCGGAGTATCCCAATATTCGGGTCATCGGCCTACGCTACTGCAACGTGTACGGACCACGGGAGAGCCACAAGGGGAAAATGGCAAGCATGATTCGTCAATTGGCGATGCAGATGCGAGAAGGGAATCCGCGTATTTTCAAGTGGGGAGAACAAGAACGCGAACATATCTATGTCAAAGATGTAGTACAAGCGAATATGCTTGCACTTAACGCAAGTGAGAGTGCAGTGCTCAACTGCTCAAGCGGAGACCCGACGAGCTTCAACGAGCTCACACGAATCCTAAATGAGGTGATGGGCCTTGAGCGTGTGCCTGAGTACATCGACAACCCTTTTGAGGCCACGTATCAAAATCACATTGCGTGCGATATTTCCCGCATCAATTCTGTGATTGGCTTCGTTCCGCAGTTTAGTGTTACCGCGGGGATAAAAGATTACCTTGATTCCGGTTTTTTGCTGCGCTGACCGTTGCGGATTCGCTCGATAAGTTTCGTGGTCGAACGCCGTCCAGTGTGCGGGAGAAGAATAATCTTGCCGCCGACGTGGTCCACGGCTGTCTTCTCGACGATTTGTTCAATGGCTCTATCAGAACCTTTTGCATGTATGTGTGGACGGAGTGTGTGTATCCAGGGGATGGGGGTGTCCGAGGAGAATATGAAAACATAGTCGACACATTCAAGCGCCGCGACCATGAGTGCCCGCTCTTTCGCCTCAACGATGGGTCGCGTGGGACCTTTGTAACGCCGAACTGAGGCATCGGAGTTTACCCCGACCATCAGAACATCCCCGAGTGATTTGGCACGCACGAGACTATCGACATGACCTGAATGCAGAAGGTCAAACGTGCCGTTCGTGGTTACAATCACTAGACCCCTCTTTCTAAGTTTAGAGGCAATCCGAACCGCCTCCTTCTGGGAGACTATTTTTCTCTTCAGCGTTTGAAGCGGACTCGCCTTCATTGGGGCTATCATAGCCCGCAGAGTAGCAGGATGCTATAGTGGCGACTTAAGAAGCATACGCCCAGTCCATGTCTGATTTTTATACGGGAAAGAAAGTAGTAGTGACCGGGGGAGCCGGGTTCATTGGCAGTCATGTCGTCGAGATGCTTGTTGAGCGCGGAGCGAAAGTCACTGTGCCGCTGAGGAGCGGGACCAAAACCGACTTTATTGAGCCCATACGTGACCGCATCACTCTCGTAGAGGCGGACTTAAAGGACAGGGCGAGCGTTGATTCTCTCATGCGCGGTCAGGAAATAGTGATGAATCTTGCTGCAGCCAAAGGCGGCGGCATTGCTAATAGCATGCAGCATCACGGCAGCCTTTTCCGTGACAACATGTCGCCGTTTCTCCAAGTGCTCGATTCTGCCCGAGAGGCGGGCGTGGAGCGCTTTCTTGTGGTGAGCTCTGCGTGCGTATATTCCAAGGATGCGAGGCAGCCGACACCTGAAGAAGATGGTTTCGTAGGCGTGCCCGAGGCGGCAAATGCCGGATACGGCTGGTCCAAGCGCATGGAGGAATATCTTGGCCAGGCATATGCACAGGAATTTGGGATGAAGATTGCGATAGCACGTCCCTACAATGCATATGGTCCGCGCGACGATTTCTTTGCTGAATACAGCCATGTGATTCCGGGACTTATCAAGCGGATTCAAGCGGGTGAGAATCCTCTTGTCGTCTGGGGAAGCGGCAAACAGACACGCTCTTTTGTGTACGCAACCGATTTCGCGAGAGGGCTCCTCGAAGTATGTGAGAAATACGCGGTAGCGGACCCGCTCAATATCGGGAGTGACGAAGAGATATCGATTGGTGATTTGGCGAGCCTGCTTATCGAGCTCTCGGGCAAAGATATCCCCGTGGTATTTGATACGACAAAGCCCGACGGACCCCTCCGTCGCAGCGCCGATACGACGAAAGCATTTGAGAAAATCGGGTTTCGCTCTGAGGTGAAGCTTCGTGATGGGTTACAAAAATGCATCGAGTGGTACCGAGCACACCTATGAGTAGTGGAGTCACTCTTATCGCAGCGACGCTCAACGAGCTTGAGGCGGCACGTGTGGTGCTCCCCAAGCTCGACCGTACGTGGATTGATGAAATCATCGTCGTCGACGGCGGTTCGACCGACGGGACGGTGGAATTTTGCGAATCACATGGCTTTACCGTACTTAGGCAGAAAGCACGTGGTTACGGCTCCGCGATGAAAGAAGCAGCCGAAGTGGCAAAAGGGGAATACATCATCGAGTTTCCCCCCGATGGAAATTCCATGCCCGAGAAGGTGCCCGATGTCATCAAGAAGCTCAAAGAGGGATACGACTTGGTCATCGCATCGCGGTATAAAGATGGAGCAAAAAGTGACGACGACGATTTCCTGACAGCAATCGGGAATTGGGGCTTTACATTCCTTACCAACCTACTTTTCTGGTCGTCGTACACCGATGTACTTGTTGGTTTTCGCGGCTATCGAAAATCTGCGTATGAGAAATTGCATATGACTGACCCGGGGCTCGAATGGTCCATCCAGATGCCCATACAATTTCGTAAGAAGCGGATGCGCACGGCGGATATACCTGCTGACGAGCCCGCGCGCATAGGGGGAAAGAGGAAGATGCGCCCATTTCGGACGGGTCTTCGGATACTCAAGACATTGGTGAGGGAGCGGTGTATTGTATAGACCTATGTATACGAACATTTCCCGCTGCCGCATCTGTGGTAATGAGCACTTGGAACAGGTGCTCGACCTCGGCGAGCAGTTCCTCTCTTCTTCGTTCGTGAAGAGTAATGAAGAGAACGAATTCTCAAAAAAACGCGTTCCGCTCACGCTTCTTCTGTGTAATGTATGCGGTCTGGTGCAGCTACGAGAGACGGTAGACAGAGACCTCATGTACCGGAGCTACTTCTATCGCTCCGGGGTAAATCCGATGATGCGCGATGCGCTCGCCGATGTCACGCGCGACATCAAAGCACACGCGAGCCTGAAAGAAGGCGATTCGGTCCTTGATATCGGATGCAACGACGGGACGATGCTTACCTATTTCCCGATAACGATGCGGCGCATCGGCATGGACCCCGCACAGAATATCAACAGGCATTCGCTCGATGAGTCCATTACGATCATCGAGGATTATTTTTCTGCCGAGAAAGCCCGAACTGCAAATGGAGGCAAGTCATTCCAAGCGGTATCGTCCATCGCGATGTTCTATGACCTCGATGACCCCAACGCATTTGTCTCTGAAGTGAAGTCAGTGCTCGCTCCAGGAGGTACCTGGTGCGTACAGCTGAGCTACCTCGCGACCACGATTCAGACCATGAACTTCTATGATATTTGTCACGAACACCTGCTCTACTACTCTTTGCGGACGCTCAAATTTCTCATGGAGAAACACGGTCTCAAAATCATCGATGCGTCACTCAATGATGTAAACGGCGGGAGCCTGCGTTTCTTTGCGGTGCACGCCGACGACCCGAGAGTGGCATCTCCGTCGATGCGCGCTATCGAAGAGGCGGAAGAGAAGCTCAATCTCTCCGAGAGCAGTACGTATAAGCGATTCAATGAAGCCATTCAAGATTTGAAAAGAATCGTCCTCGATTTTATCGAAAAGGAAAAGAAGGCTGGCGGGCTCGTCGTGGGGCTCGGTGCGTCCACCAAAGGCAATGTATTGCTTCAGTATTTCGGCATCACAAAAGAATCTCTGCCGGTAATCAGTGACCGCTACGCCGAAAAGGTGGGTCTGAGGACCCTCGGCACCGATATACGCGTCGTCTCGGAGGAGGAGGCGCGCGATATGAATCCTTCCGCGATGCTGGTCCTTATCTGGTTCTTCAAAGACGAACTGCTCAAGAGAGAGCGTGACTACCTCGAGGGTGGGGGGAAATTGCTTTTCCCCATGCCGTATCCTCACGTGGTGACGAAAGCGGGGGAAGAGCGGCTCTAGTTGACACGTGACTATTATAAAGTTATAATACAAAGAGAGGCAATCGCCTCGTCGATTTCATTTTTGGGAGGCTTGAATGACACCAGAGAGAGCGGCTCTTCTCGGCGAACTCCTCGCTGAACTCGCGGAGGACCCCAAGGGGTTCATTCCGGACGCTGCCTGGGCGCCGGCTCAGAAGGCCTTCGCCTTGCCGTACATCGAACTCGCGTTCGTTCGGCGGTCATCTAAGGGTGAGCTGCAGGCTCTGCTCTCGCACCGCACAGATGTCGACTGGAATGGTTGGCATCTGCCGGGAGGGCTGTGGCGCACAAAGCAGACGCTTGAAGAAGCGATTGCGGCGCTGTCCCGGCGCGAGATTGGGCTCCTCGAGCCGTCAAAGATTCTCGCCAAGGGAGAGTGGGAGAAGTGGCACGACCACCCCTATGGGTATCCGGTAAGCCATGTCGTGATTCTCCAAAGCGACCACATCGTCGAAAGCGATACGGTGCGATGGTTCACCGACTTGCCCGGCGATATGATTGACGATCACGGGCATCACCAGCAGTTCTTCAACAACGTCAAACGGCAGGTAACCAGAGACCGGCTCGTATGACGATAGATGCACTCGCCCTTCGGGCGAGTGCATATTCTTTTTGATACTGAGACGAAACGCTGTCAGTAACTCGTTATGATACAATCGCGCACATATATGCCTGCGGTACGCAGTTTTCTCGCAGTCTCCGGCGGTCCGCTTGCTACGAGGGATGGCGCATCCTTTTTTGCTGCATTTCTCGGATGCCTCGTACTCCTTGCAGCAGCTTCAATGTATTTTTTCCCGCATGTCATTGATGGTGATGCGGTCGGCTACGAGAGCGCAGTGCGTGTTTTTGCGGGAGGGGAGGCTCTCTACATTCCCGCCGGTATTCCCGAGCATACGCTCGACGTGGTCACGGTACACCGCATCCTCATGACGCCACTGTCGGTCGGGTCGCTCTATGTATTTTCAGAAATATTTGGGTCACTCATCGGAGGATGGCTCGTATGGGATACACTCTTCTTCTTCGGCAGTAGCATCGTTTTGTACCTACTCCTCCGACGCTTTTTCGAGAGCGACATCGTGGCGCTCTTCGGCGGGCTCTTCTTTGCAGGAAATTACGCGATGGTCACCTCGGGGCTCGGTATGTTTGTCGACATTGCCGCATGGTTTTTCTACATCCTCGCGCTCTATCTCGTGTATCACTATCTCTTGGTCGGAGGGTACCGGCATCTCGTTGTCGCGGCTATCGTTGTGTCTCTAGGGGGTCTTTTCAAAGAGAATGCATATACCGCACTTGCAGCCATGGGCATAATCCTGCTTTTCAGGGAGTGGCGGACGCCGATTCGCTTCCTATTCCATGCGGTACCGCTCGGGCTCATTGTCCTTCTACCGGCGGTAGTGCATCACGTATCTATTTACATGCAATACGGATACACGTACCTCTATTGGATTCATTTGGCTGAGAATTTCTACACATACAATTCGCTCGTAGCGGAATACATAAAGAACTTGGGTTCACTCCTCACACTCCTCGCACCCCTCTCTCTTTTGGGAGGCGTGCTCTTTTTGCGCCCTCGCTGGTCGCCATTTCTGAGTAATGAGCAGCGAGTGTATATAGCAGCGGTGACAGTATCTGCAGTACCGGCGCTCCTCTGGCCTGCGCTCGAACAGCGCGTCATGTTTCTTATCATACCGGCTCTCCTCCTTCTCGCCGGTATCGTCCTCAAAAAATACGAAAGATACTGGTACGCATTTGTGCCCGTGATAGTGCTCTATATTCTCATCGGATTCTTGATGGATGCGTATATCTTGGACCTCGTGAACCTGCCCTTCTAGTCCTTAGCCGCGGGCGCTTTCAATATTTGCCTTATACCATTCGTAGGTATTTTTGAGCCCGTCTGGGAGTGCGATAGCGTGCTGCCAGCCAAGGGAATGCAATTTGCTCACATCCAGGAGCTTTCGAGGGGTGCCATCTGGCTTAGACGAGTCCCACACAATATCGCCCTCATACCCGACAGTCATTCGTATGAGTTCAGCGAGTTCCTTTATCGAGACATCCTCGCCGGTGCCGACATTGATGATGTCCGGCTCATCATACCTCTCCATGAGAAACACCGCGGCGCTCCCAAGGTCGTCGACATGGAGAAACTCTCGCTTCGGTGCTCCTGTGCCCCAGACCTGCACCGAGCTTGCCTTCGAGAGATTTGCTTCATGAAAACGACGGAGCAGCGCGGGAAGCACGTGCGCACGCTCAGGGGAGAAGTTGTCATTGGGTCCATAGAGGTTGGTCGGCATGATGGATATGAAATTGGAGCCGTATTGCCGACGATACGCCTGGCACATCTCGATGCCGGCAATCTTTGCGATGGCGTACGCACTGTTGGTTTCCTCAAGAGGCCCAGACATAAGATATTCCTCCTTGATTGGCTGAGGCGCCATTTTGGGGTAAATGCACGAGCTTCCGAGAAAAAGTAGCTTTTTGACGCCGCTTTCATGCGCTTGGTGAAGTACGTTTGTCTGCACAATAAGATTTTCTCGGATGAAATCGGCCGGCATCGTGTTGTTTGCGAGGATGCCGCCTACTCGCGCCGCAGCGAGGAAAACATACTCAGGCCTTTCTGTTTCAAAAAAAGCTTTTACCGCAGCAGTGTCGAGGAGCTCCAATTCCTCCCGTGTGCGCAGCAGCAGATTAGAGTACCCACTTTTCTGCAATTGACGGACTATCGCTGAGCCGACGAGTCCACGATGACCTGCGATATAAATCTTCGAATCTTTTTTCATATGCTGAGATTCAGGGTCTTCTTCACGCCTTTGATGCGGTTTTGTACGAAGGGGTGCAGCGTCGTATCGTCGAGAGAAAACCATTTCGTGTCGTCGTGCTGTGCATCGAGCGAGATGTTGAGATCCTCCGGTATTGTACAGACGTAGAAAATGTCGACCGAATGATAGGTTACTCCTTCAAATATTGATGAGTTGCCGAAGTCGGCGGTCACCCCGGCAAATGTGAGCTCGGACTCGAGAATATCGAGACCAATCTCTTCCTTCGTGATGCGACGCGCCGCGTCGATGAACTCTTCGTTTTTATAAAGGCGACCGCCGAAACTAAAGTATTCGTCCTTGTATGGCTCGTTGGTACGTTTGCCGAGAAGCAATTTTGTACGTTCAGGATTGAGGAACATGACGTCAACAGTGACGATGGGGCCATCGTCCATCAGTTGACGATATCGATCGAGAGGAATCCTTCCGCCGACGGGGAGCTTGCTCATGAGGGCTCGTTTTCGAGTGCCGCAAGATCGGAGTCCACCATAATACGGATGAGCTCCTTGTAGGTTACCTTGGGTTTCCAGCCGAGCTCTTTCCTCGCCTTTGATGCGTCGCCAAGGAGAAGGTCAACCTCTGCAGGGCGATAATAGTGCGGGTCAATCTCTACGATTACCTTGCCGGTCTTTTTGTCGATCCCTCGTTCTTTCGGGCCTTTTCCTTTCCATATGATATCGAAACCGAGAATGCGACCGGCCTCCTCAACGAGTTCGCGCACGGAATGCATCTCGCCTGTCGCAAGGACGTAATCGTCGGGCTTGTCTTGCTGGAGCATGAGCCACATGCCCTCGACGTATTCTTTTGCATACCCCCAGTCACGCTTCGCGTCGAGGTTGCCGAGGTAGAGCTTCTCTTGCTTGCCGAGCTTGATGCGCGACATGCCGGCCGTCACCTTGCGCGTGACGAAGGTCTCACCACGGCGTGGGGACTCATGATTGAAAAGGATGCCGTTGACGGCAAACAGTCCGTAACTCTCGCGATAGTTCTTTGCTATCCAAAATCCAAAGACCTTGGCGCATCCGTAGGGCGAGCGGGGATGGAACGGTGTCTTCTCGTTCTGGGGGGTTTCCGCGACTTTTCCAAACATTTCCGATGACGAGGCCTGGTAGAAACGAGTCTTGATACCTGTCTCGCGTATCGCGTCGAGCATACGGAGCGTACCGAGCGCATCAACATCCGCGGTGTATTCGGGAATATCGAAGCTCACGCGGACGTGGCTCTGTGCGCCGAGATGATAAATCTCGTCGGGGCGGACCTTTTCGAGGATACGGTTCAGACTGCTTGTATCTGAGAGATCACCGTAGTGTAGTCGGAGCCGTACATTCTTTTCGTGCGGGTCCTGCAGGATGTGCTCGATGCGCCCTGTATTGAAGCTGCTTGAGCGACGGATGATGCCGTGTACCTCGTATCCCTTTTCAAGCAAAAGTTCGGCGAGGTATGAACCGTCCTGGCCTGTTATGCCGGTAATGAGCGCTTTTTTCATAGGGCCTTTTTTGTGCATGGTATCCCCGCGCACCCTCTTTCGCAAGGAAACTGTTGCACCGAAGAGGTCTCGCATGCATACTGCACCCCATGAAAAAGGGAGCGGCGAAGAAAAGTGCACGTAGTCCACGATGGGTTGCGGTTTCCGGCGGCTTTGATCCTATCCATATTGGACATGTCCGCATGTTCAAAGATGCTAAAAAGCATGGCGACAAGCTTGTCGTGATAGTCAACAATGACAACTGGCTCGTGAATAAGA
Organism: Parcubacteria group bacterium Athens0416_74; assembly: GCA_007375785.1. Taxonomy (GTDB): domain Bacteria; phylum Patescibacteriota; class Minisyncoccia; order Phycocordibacterales; family UBA2100; genus UBA10103. The sequence goes on from VMEY01000003.1 coordinate 22,050, forward strand.
AAGGATATGCGTTTATGCCCGAGGTCGAGCGTAAAGAGCTTATTGAGTCTCTTCCTTTTGTGGACAAAGTCGTCCTTACCGACCACGAGCGAGGAGAGAGTGATACGAGTGTTATCCGTGCGCTTCGCGCGGTAAAGCCCCATATCTTCGCCAATGGTGGCGATAGGAAGAAACTTTCCGATATCCCCGAGGCTGCAGTGTGCAAAGAGCTCGGTATCGACATGGTGTTCAATGTGGGCGCGGGCGGGAAAATACAGTCTTCCTCGTGGATGATTCAGAATGCGAGTAGGCCCGTGAAGCGCAGTGTACGTCCGTGGGGAGAATATTACGGATGGGACCAGGGCGGTGGGTGGAATCTCAAGACTATTTATATAAAGCCAAAGAGCCGCCTCAGCCTGCAGTACCACCATTTCCGTACGGAGTGCTGGCTCCTTGTCGAAGGCGATGCGATTGCCACGGTGCACGACACGAAGGGCAAGGTCTCTAAAATCACACTCAAAAAAGGCGTCACGCAGTGTATCGGGAAGAAACAGGTGCACCGACTTGAGTCAAAGAAGGGTGGTGTCGTCGTCGAGGTCGCATACGGTACATTCGATGAAGACGACATTGTCCGACTGGAAGACGATCATGGCCGTCCTACGGAGCGCAAACGCTCGTGATAGAATATCGACCATGACCGCCCTGGAGAAAACGCTCAGGTGGATTGCCCTCGGGGGTATATTCGCCCTCCCTTTCGTGGGGCTCTTGGTCACTTCGTCGCTCTTCTTTCCGTACATCACGGGGAAGAACTTCGCCTTTCGCATCATTGTGGAGGTGATTACCGCCGCATGGCTCGCGCTCGCGATTGTGAATCCTTCGTATAGACCTCGACGCTCCTGGCTTCTTGGCGCTCTCGCGCTTTTTGTACTCATAATCGGTATTGCTGATGTGTTCGGAGCGTACGCATTTAAGAGTCTCTGGAGCAACTATGAGCGCATGGACGGGTGGGTGACTATTGCGCATCTCCTTGCATACACGATTGTCGCGTCGGCGATGCTTCAGAGCGAGAAACTCTGGCGCTGGCTTTTATGGACTACGCTCGGCGTATCAGCATACCTCTCTCTCTACGGTCTTCTCCAAGTTACGGGCAAAGTTGCGCTCGGCCTCGGCGGCGTCACAGGGCTCAGCGGCCGCATCGATGGTACGTTCGGCAACCCCATCTACTTTGCGGTGTACATGCTCTTTCACGTCTTTATTGCTGCCATGTTGTGGGCGCAGCAGTGGGTTGAGAAAGGGCCGGGTAAACGGCTCTATATATCCGCAGCATACGCCTCAATAATCGCACTTGATACTATGGCGCTTTTCCTGACAGGTACGCGCGGCACGATGCTCGGTATCATTGGCGGGACACTCCTCTCGGCACTCCTCATGCTTATCTTTGCGCGCAAGTCGCGCAATGTATGGCGCGCGTCTGCAGCAGTGGTGTTTGGAATCTTTGCGCTCACCGGAGTGTTTTTCATGGTCAAAGACCAAGCATGGGTGCAAAAAGTCGGTTTCTTAAACCGCTTGGCGAGCATCTCTCTCTCTGATCAGACTACTGAGTCGCGCTTCGTAAACTGGTCTATGGCATGGGAGGGGGTAAAGGAAAACTATGCGCTCGTTTTCGATAAGTACTACGACCCGCGTATGTACAAACAAGAGCCGTGGTTTGATCGCGTTCACAATATCGTCTTTGACTGGCTCGTGGCAGGAGGTTTCCTCGGACTTATTACGTACCTTTCTATTTTCATCGTTGCGCTCTGGACTCTTTGGCGTTCAGGTGGCTTCACCATCGCAGAGAGAAGCTTGCTTACAGGTCTTCTTGCTGGCTATTTCTGCCACAACTTCTTCGTCTTCGACAACGTGACGAGCTACATTCTCTTCGGGACCATTCTCGCGTTCATTGCGTACAGGTCGTCTAAAGCTTCAGACGCGCCCGCCATCCTCGCGTCTCGCTCGCTTTCACAAAACGCGCTCCCGTATGCTGCGGTCTTGTGCGCGATAGCGCTCCTCTTCGTAGCGTGGTCCGTCAATCAAAAGCCTCTTGCGGCGAATCGACTCATGCTCAATGCGCTCAATCCTCAGAGCGATGCATTAACGAAGCTCGATCACCTTCGTCAGTCCATAGAGCTCGGGACGTACGGCATGCAAGAGGCGAGAGAGCAGCTTTCACAGATGGCAGCTACGGCAAGCGGTTCTTCCGGTGTTTCAGAGGATGTCCGGAAAGCGTATTTTGAATTGGCGATCACCGAAATGGAGAAACAGGCCGAGATGTCGCCACTCGATGCTCGGTTCCCGCTTTTCCTCGGTGTTGTGTACTCAGCCTTTGGGCAGTATGACAATGCAAGAATCGCCTATGAAAAGGCGCTGGAGTTGTCGCCAAAAAAACAGTCAATCATGTACTTGCTCGGTGAAAATGCGAGCGTCAGGGGTGATAGCGCAGCAGCACTTTCGTATTACAAACGGGCGTATGAACTCGAAACATCCAACCGTGAAGCTGCAATGCAATACGCCGCCGCTCTCATTCGTGCGGACCAGGCAGCAGCAGCGGAAGCGCTCTTAGCGCCATACATAGAGAGTGGGAACGCTGCGGACCCGCGCATTCTTTCTGCGTATCGCGCGAAGAATCAAATGCTCAGGGCGATTCCGATTTGGGAGGCAAGTATACGCGCCAATCCGGAAGATGCGCAGGGATACTTTACCCTGGCTGCAATCCATTACCTCTCGGGTAATTCGGCGAAAGCCATCGCGGTACTCGAAGATGCAAAGCGCAGATTGCCTGGCATCGCGGTGCAAGCTGACCCGGTAATTGAACAAATACGTGCGGGCACGGCGGTCGTACAATAATTGCACTCGTAATACGCCTGCGTTACAATGCGCCTGTGAGTGCCACAAAGTGTGGCTCTTAGATTGAAAGTCGCTGATGTACCCGCCGCAAGGCGGGTATTCAGTTATGCGCATATCGTCGCGGCTCGCGGGGGTTGTGAAAGGCATATGCGGTGCTACGCTGTATCAAGGTTCCGCAAAAGGGCGTACTGCGGAGGGCGGCGGCACTCACATAAGACTTTCACTTTTTTGGAGCTCGCACCCGTCCTCCGCAATACGCCTTTTCCTATGGAAAAGACGGAGTCGGACGGGTCGCCATGCGCCTTTGGCACCCTTAATGGGTGCTTTCGCATTTGGGTGTGCGAGCGACAAAGAATGGAGCGGGTCGCACGGGTGAGTGCGGTAAAGATGCGCGCCGTGCGGTCGTATCATATTTTCGAAACTACTTTTAAACTAAGAATCAGTCCAGCGAATTCTTTTGTGAGAATTCGCTCACATAATATTTCTTCCTACATTTTTTCACTTCTGAAAATAAAAAAAGTTATCCACATTATTTAAACGAAAAACAATTTATTGCGAGCATGAGTGTAATAATAAATTAAACGCTGTAGCGTTTCGCGCGCGAAGCGAAGGTCGAGTTTAATACTCACAATCATTTATAACCACCATGGCAAAGGCAAAAAAGAAGAAGGCCACAAAGAAGAAGACGGCCAAGAAGGCAAAGAAACACCGATAGTATCGGTGCCTAGAAAGGACCTCCGAAAGGAGGTCTTTTCTTTTGTACTCAAGATACCGTCTCGGACGCGCGGATGGAATCAAGTAGATGCGAGTGGTAGGATACGTAGATGTCATTTTGGAAGGGGTTATTCGGCGACGCGAACGTTGCGGCGCTCAAAAAGGCGCGGCCTATTGTTGCAGCGGTAAACGCCCTGGAGCCTGATTTCAAAGCCCTCTCCGACGAGGCTCTGAGAGCGAAGACCGTTGAGTTTAAGGGGCGTCTCGCAGCTGGGGAGACGCTTGAAGGCCTCGCAGCGGAAGCCTTCGCGGCAGTTCGCGAAGCATCGCGCCGCACGCTTGGGCAGCGTCATTTCGACGTGCAGCTCATCGGCGGCATGATACTGCACAATGGCGATATCGCGGAGATGCGCACCGGAGAAGGCAAGACGCTCGTTGCCACACTCCCTGCATACCTCAACGCGCTCAGTGGCAAAGGCGTGCACGTCGTAACTGTCAACGACTATCTTTCTCGCCGTGACGCCTCATGGATGGGGCAGATATACCATGCGCTCGGTCTCACCGTGGGAGTACTCAATCATGAGTCCTCGTTTATCTATGATCCGTCGCATGTACCGGAGGAGCTTAAGCTGGAGGAAGAGGAGGCGCAGGACAAGGAGGGGGGTTTCAAGGTGATGCATGATTTTCTGAAGCCATGTACGCGCAAAGAGGCGTATGCGGCCGATATCACCTACGGGACGAACAATGAATACGGTTTTGACTACTTGCGCGACAATCTTGAATACGAGAGCGCTAATCTTCGCCAACGATTGCCGCAAGACGGCGGGTACAATTTCGCCATTGTGGATGAAATCGACTCGATTCTTATCGACGAGGCACGCACTCCTCTCATTATCTCTGCCCCGGTAGCCGATGCGGAGGCCTTATATGGGCGCTTTGCGGCTATTGCACGAACAATGGTCAAGGATGAGGACTTTACCGTCGACGAGAAGCACAAGCAAATCGTGATGACCGATGCCGGTATAGAGAAAGCTCAAGATGCATTGGGTATAGAGAACATATATACAGACGCCGGTATCAAGATGGTGCACCACCTTGAGACCGCCGTGCGGGCGAAGGCCATTTTCGAACGTGACAAGGATTATGTGGTCAAAGATGGCGCTGTCGTCATAGTAGACGAGTTCACAGGGAGGCTTCAGCCGGGCCGCAGGTGGTCGGAGGGGCTTCACCAAGCAATCGAGGCAAAGGAAGATGTTGCTGTACAGCAGGAATCAAGGACCTTTGCGTCCATCACGTTCCAGAACTATTTCAGACTCTACGGCAAGCTCGCGGGTATGACGGGTACGGCCGCCACATCCTCTGAGGAGTTCTACAAGGTGTATGGCCTCAACACGGTAGCGGTACCTACCAACAACCCTGCTCAGAGACTCGACCTCGACGACCTGATACTCCAGACGGAGAACGGGAAGATGCGTGCCATCGCAAAGCGAGTACGTGAGCTACACGAAAAAGGGCAACCGGTCCTCATCGGCACGGTCTCAGTCGAAAAGAATGAACTGCTCGGGGCATATTTTAAACAGGAGGGTATCCCGCACGAAGTACTCAATGCGAAGAATCATGAGCGCGAGGGAGAGATAATTGCGCAGGCAGGTCGCAAAGGTGCTGTCACCATCGCGACCAACATGGCGGGTCGCGGTGTCGACATCAAGCTCGGCGGCAACCCGGGTACACCTGAAGAGTATGAAGATGTGAAATCTCTCGGCAGTCTCTTTGTGCTCGGTACAGAGCGTCACGAAGCGCGCCGCATCGACAACCAGTTGCGCGGTCGCTCCGGTCGCCAAGGTGATCCCGGAGCAACACAGTTTTATGTTTCTCTTGAGGATTCCCTCATGCGCGTTTTCGCGTCCGACGTCATCAAGAGGGTAATGGGTACATTTAACATTCCAGAAGATGAGCCGATATTTAATTCGATGATTACACGTGCTCTCGAGAAGGCTCAGACCCGCATCGAGGAGATAAACTTCGACGCCCGAAAGCATGTCCTCTCATACGACGATGTTCTCAACATTCAGCGTCAGAGTATCTATGCACGCCGTCGGGCATTGCTCACTGGAGGGGAGAGTGCCCTCGCGACAGAGCTTGAGAGACTCACTGTTGCGGACGAATCTTTCGCTGCCGAGATTGCAAAGAAGAAGGAGCAGCTGGGAGACGCGTTCGTCCCCATGGTTCGTCGAATACTATTGCAAGGCATCGACTTTCT
>VMEY01000069.1 GCA_007375785.1 Parcubacteria group bacterium Athens0416_74
ACGAGGTTGAGGAACGTGAGAATCATTATGAAAATAATGAGACTCGTAGTCCAAAGGCTCGCGCGGCGAATCTGCCGGATAGCCAGATAGAAGCCTATCCGGATGTTGAGTGGCGAAAACATGTTATTCAGTCTCGCCGAGGATGACGACATCACCCTCGCCGAGCCCGGTCAGAATCTCTACATTGCCGAGGCTTGAGACCGAGCCAGTCGTAACCTCTCTCTCGATGACACTGTCATCCTCAAGTATCTTCACGTACTTCTTACCGTTTTTCTGCGTCACGACACCTTGCGGGACGCTGACCACGCCACTCTTCTCTTCAGTAGTAATCTGAAGATTCGCCGTCATACCTGCGCGAATCCGCGAATCGTTGGCGTCAAATTGAAGGAGTGCGCGGTACGTCGGCACACCGTCTTTTATGGTCTCTGCTGGGTCTATGGAGACTACCTTAGCGCCGAAGGGAACCTCTTCACCATACGCATCGAGTGTGACGGTGGCCACATCGCCCACTTTGACGAACGCAATATTCACTTCCGGGACATAGCTCTCTATCTGGAATGCGGCGGAGCTGTTCATGGATATCTCCGGCGTGTTGGGCGAAACAATCTTGCCCGCTTTCGCGTCAATGCTCGTAATCACACCTGTAAACGGCGCTGTGATGACGGTCTTGGAAAGCTGCGAGCGCGCATTGGCGACATCCGCCTCCGCCGATTTCACCTGTGCCGCTTGCGCGTCGATATCGGCCTGTACGGTGCCCGCCTGTTTGAGTGCGAGTGTCTTTTTGGATGCATTGAGACCGGACTCTGCATTGCGAAGCGCTGTGACGGCTGAGGTGATTGCCGAGCTTACGGTGCTCACATTGGCGCGCGCAGTCGCCACGTTTGTCGCATACGTGTCGAGGGTGGCCTGTGACACGTTGGTCGGCGATGCACTGTTGAGCACCTTGCTCACTGTGGTGAGAACCTGCGTCGCGGTCGAGAGACGCTGCTGCACGCGGGTCACGTACGTCGTCAGGTCTGATGAAGCCGATATCGAGCCAAGTTCTTGCGACCATGCCACGAGAGCTGCCTCCATAGTGACCAGGTCATTGTTGGCATCCACGACTGCCTGCGAATCGGAGGAGATGAGATTAATCTGCGGATTGGTGCGCGGATTGCTTACAAACTGATACACCTTGTTGCGAATCGCGTCATCGGTCTTGATGTATGCGTCGCCTGTAGCATCGACGAGCGCGATTTTCGCCTGAGCGAGGACCGCCTCGTCGCTCCGTACTTCGGCCTCAGCGACCGCGATCTCCTCCGGGCGCGTGCCCTGCTGGAGCGCGAGAAGCTTGGCCTTCTGTACATCGAGCGCTGCCTCCTTTTGGAGGAGTTGCGCGTAGATATCGCCGCTATCGATTTCTGCGAGTACCCGCCCCGCACCGACTCTGTCTCCTACTTTTACATAGACGCGGGTGATACGGCCGCTCTGTGTGAAGCCCAAGTCGACTTCCTGCGCCGGGATGACTTTCCCCGATACCGATACTTGCTGCACAAAATTGTCGGATTTTACTGTGAGAGTCTTGTACTCTGGGCCTCCGCCGGAGAGCGCATACCAAGCACCGAGCCCTACGATGAGTACACCAATAGCGGCAATGCCCATCTTCGTTTTGAAGAATGAGATAACTGATTTCATGAAATTACTGTACCACGGAGACACTATTTTCCTCTGTACGTTTCGTTACGTCACGATATATCGAGAGCAGCACGATAAGAAGACTCACCGAAATCGGGCCGAGGAAAAGACCGATGGGGCCAAACAACACGAGTCCTCCGATTACCGCGAGCATCACGAGAAGCGGGTGAAGGTGCAGACCGGCACTGATGAGCTTGGGGCCGAGGAGGTTGTCGACGAGGCCGACCGCTGTCGCTCCCCAGAGGGCGAGGCCGATCGCAGCGCCGGTGGAACCCACAAGCGCGAGGTACGCGACCGCAGGAGCTACGACAAGCGCAGTACCGAGGGACGGGATGAGAGCCGCGAGCGCCGCCACAAGCCCCCAGAGGACCGCATTGGGCACGCCAAATAGCATGAGGCCGATGCTTGTGAGTGTGCCTTGGATAAGCGCGATTGCGAGCTGGCCCTTTATTACAGAATTCACGGCGAGACCAAGCTTGTCGAGGATGATTGAATCATCTCGGTCTGAAAGCGGACTCAGCTCAACGATTCTGCGTGTAAGAAGCCTGCCGTCTCGTAAGAGGTAATACAGCGCAACGAAAAATATGAATATGTTGAGGAAAAGCGTGAGCAGACTCGAGAACGCCGCGCCCATGTGCTTAATAATCCAATCGAGCGCTTCCCTCGCATAGAGGTCGATATCGGCACTCAGGCTCTCTACGCGCTCAGGTGCATCGGGCACGACGGTCGAGAGAGCCTCCGCGCCGCGATCGAGCAGCGTACCAAAAGCCGCGTGTGCACCGCTCGCAGAGACCGTGATGTAGAGCTGCTGCGCTTCACGCAAGAGCTGCGTAGCGAGAAGACTCGCGGGCACAAGCACAATCACCGCGAAGATAAAGACCGTGGCGAGTGACGCGAGCGACTCTCTGCCGCGAAATCTGAGGTTGAGCTCTCTGTAGATAGGCTGCAGCACCACGGCAAATATCGTGGCAAGCGCGAGCGGCGCCAAAAAGGGCTGCAATATGAAGAAGACCAAGAGCAAGGATCCGCCCAAAATCGCGAGCAGAAAGTATGGTTGTAGGGTTTTGTCCTGCATGGGAGAAAGTATACCGCCTTGCGGCGCGGAGTGCATTATGCCGACGTCAGCTCTTTTTTTATCGTATTGATTGTTTTTTTCACAGTTTCCATCGTCTCGGGATCGATAATAGAAATGGGCTCGGCGCGTATACCCGCTTTTTCCAGCGCCAGTAGCTTGGTCTTGAGCACTTTTGGTTCTACCGCATCGCACTTCGAGAGAAAGACGTGCTCTTCTTTCTCCATGAGCTCGGGATTGTATTTCTCAAGCTCTTTGCGAATCACGCGGTAATCAGCCACGGGGTCTTCCGACTCCGCAGAGATGAGATGGAAAAGCGTCCTGGTACGTTCGATGTGTTTGAGGAATTTTACGCCGAGACCTCTTCCTTCCGATGCTCCCTCGATGAGACCCGGGATGTCCGCGAGTATGACACCGAAGTATGCGCCGAGATGCGGCTCGAGTGTTGTAAACGCGTAGTTTGCGACGCGTGAATGCGCACGTGTGAGCTCGTTGAGCAGACTCGACTTCCCCGCATTCGGCATCCCGACAAGGCCGATATCGGCAATGAGCCGCAACTCAAGCTGGTATGGTACGACATCGCCCGGAAGGCCTTCTTCAAACTCCTTCGGACTCGTGTTGGTCGGAGAGCGAAACTTAAAATTGCCCCGCCCCCCCTTGCCTCCTCCCGCTGCGAGAATGCGCTGCCCGGGATGCAGCATTTCCTGTACGTACCCCGTACCGAGATTGGTGATACGCGTGCCCGTCGGAATCTTGATGATGAGGTCCTCTCCGTCTCTCCCGTCGAGGAATTGCCCGCGACCATTCTTTCCGTCCTCAGCTTTTATCTCTTTGCGACCC
>VMEY01000070.1:0-4804 GCA_007375785.1 Parcubacteria group bacterium Athens0416_74
GCGGCGCGTTTTCCCAATCGAGCGCGAGGGAATTATCGACGGACACGATGCCGGTTGCGGCGTCGACTTTGAAGGCGTTGTTGCGGTTGCCGGCGAAGGAGAATCCGATTCCCAGCGCGACCGGCGTGTCGCCCCGGAAGCGATGGAGGATCGAACCGCCGACCGCGAACTCGCCGCGGAAGGTCGAACCGTTGATCACATAGCTGGTCCGGCCCGGGGCGGACGGCATGGCGGCGTGACCCATATGGAGCGTGCCCGTCACGTTGGGTGGGGGAAGTACGATGGAATACGATTCAGCGTCGGGCTTCGTGATGCCTTTTTCGATACAGACATCCGGGTTGGCGTAGCCGCTTTTTTCCCACAGGTCGCCAATAGCCGACTCCCTCTCCTCCGGGTTGTAGGGCTTGAGAAATGGCTCAGGTGCGCGCGATGGCTCCATCATATCTGTCATGTTGGCTTATCGTAGCAGTATTAGACCGCTGTTTCTAGCTTTAGATTCCCTTTTGCCGCGATATCCTCCGGTGCCGAGTACTGGCCCTTGAGCGCGTGGAAGTACCCTGCGAGCCCTATCATGACGGCGTTGTCGGTCGCAAGCTGCGGAGAGGTCGTGAGGAGTTGCTCCACCGCGCCGTCTTCGTGCACGCGCTGCGCCAAGAGTTCTCGGATGCGTGTGTTGGCCGATACGCCGCCACCTACGATGAGTGTCTTTGCGCCGTATTCATCGGCTGCACGGAGTGTCTTGTCGATAAGTACGTCCGCGACGGTGTCCTCGAATTCGCGAGCTATCTTCATGACCATGTCGTCGGTAAGAGGCTTCATTTTCTCGACAAGATTTCTCACCGCGGTCTTCAGGCCGGAGAAAGAGAAATCGAACGAATCTTCTTTCATCATCGGGCGAGTAAATGTGAAATCGCCCTGTATACCTTTCTCGCGTGCAAGCGCTGCGAGTCGAGAAATTTCCGGACCGCCGGGATAGGGGAGGTCGAGGAGACGCGCGACCTTGTCAAACGCTTCGCCGGCAGCATCGTCGCGCGTCTCGCCGATGAGCTGATACGCACCAAATGTTTTTGAAAGTACGAGTTCGGTATGTCCGCCGGAAATAAGAAGTGTCAGAAGCGGAAAGTCGAATTCACGCATCTTACCGGATGAGGGAGTTACGTTCTCCATCATGGGCATGACCACGTGCCCTTCCATATGGTTGACCGCTACGATGGGTATCCGCCGGCCGGCGGACCAGAGATGAGAGAGCGCTTTTGCGAAGTTGATGCCGACCCAGAGAGCGGGTTCGAGCCCGGGACCAGTGGTGACGGCGATGGCGTCGATAGCGGGCGCGCGGTAGCGAAGCGAGTGCGCGAGCAGCTGTTTGAAAAGCTCTTCTTCGCGCTCGAGAAGCTGCTTGAGCGGGAGAAGTGCAGTCGGGTCGGTGGGCACCTCTGAGCCGGAGAGCTCGCCTGCTTGGCGAAGCGCTTCCTCCAGAAGCGGGACGAGATTTTTCGCGTGCTCTCGCTTCGCAAGATTGGGAAAGACGCCGCCGTATTCGGTGTGGAGCGCCGCTTGTGAGAGGAGCGCATTGCCGAGAATGCGGAATTGAAAATCGTGCTCAAACGTACCCTCAGCCTCGAGGAGGCAGACAGCAGTCTCGTCGCACGACGTCTCTATAGATAAGATGCGCATCCACAGGTTATAGCGCATAATACTTCTTTATGAAATCTATTTGGCGTGATGATCTCCCGATGAGCAAGAGCCCCTTGCGCTTCTTCCTCTTTTCATCAAGTCCTCATTGGAAAGCGGCGCTCTTGGCAATACTGCTCGCCTCGCTCGGCAACATAGCGGCCGCGAGCGTCTCATACATATTTAAACTCATCGCCAATGCCGCCACCGCGCTCATACAGGGAGGCACATTTGAGGCGCTCTTTGTGGCGAGCGCACTCTACGTACTTGTGCTCGCACTCGCGAAGCTCTTTTGGCGATTGGCCGGATTTGCCGGTGCGCGCTGGGCGACCGGCGCCTCGGCGACGGGCCGCTTCGCGCTCAGCTCATACGTGACGCTCCACAGTCGAGCATACTTTTCCGACCGATTCGCCGGCTCGCTCATGAACAAGATTCGGCACGCCGCCACAGGCTTGCGCGACATCGTCGACATCACTCTCTGGGAGTTCCTCGAGCTCGGGGTGACTGCGGTCATGAGCTTCATCATCGCGTTTATCGTGAGCCCCATCATCGCCTGGATTTTCTTCGCGTGGGTGCTCGTCATCGGTATCGCAAATGCGTACCTTGGAATCCGAAGAGTCCCGTATGCGGTGCGTGCACACGACCTCGGTACCTACCTCAACGGTGCGACGGTGGATCTCTTGTCCAACGTGAGCGCTATGCAGGAATATGCCCGCCGAGAGTTTGAGATAGAACGCATCAAGACCGCCATCGAGGACCACCGTATTGCGCACCTCAAGAGCTGGAATTTCGGTGAGTGGACGCGCATTCTCAACAGCGTATTCCTCGTGATTTTTGGTGGTGCCATGGTCTTCACCACCGTCTGGCTCGCTCAAGCTGGACTCCTCTCCATCGGCGACATCGTGCTCGTCATCACGATTATTTTCCGAGTCGAGGGACTCTTGCAGGGCCTTGGATCCAACTTCAACAAGGCGGCCGAAGTCTGGGGAGAAATCTCCGAGAGTCTCGAGGAGATAATCGAGCCGCACGAAATAGCGGACACACCCAATGCAGCCGAGCTCAAGGTGGAGCGGGGCGAGATACGCATCGAAGATGCCACCTTCCTGTACGGACAAAATACCGTATTCGAATCTCTGAGCCTCACGATTCACCCCGGAGAGCGCGTCGGGCTCGTGGGCAGAAGCGGTGCAGGAAAGTCGACATTTATGCGGCTGCTACTTCGCCACCATGAGCTGACCGGTGGGAAAGTGCTCATCGACGGCACCGATATCACGACGGTCACTCAAGAGAGCCTGCGCAACGCGATATCGGTAGTGCCGCAAGAGCCGCTGCTCTTTCATCGCACGATTCGAGAAAACATCAGCTACGGAAAACCTGACGCGACTGAGGAGGAGATAATCGAAGCGGCAAAGCTCGCGCACGCGCACGATTTCATATCGCGCCTTGAGACCGGCTATGAATCGATGGTGGGTGAGCGCGGTGTGAAGCTCTCCGGCGGTGAGCGCCAGCGCATCGCCATAGCGCGCGCCATACTCAAAAGCTCCCCGATACTCCTCATGGATGAGGCCACGAGCGCACTCGATAGTGAGAGCGAAGTCCAGATACAGTCCGCGCTTCGCGCGCTCATGGTCGGCAAGACGGTGATAGCAATCGCGCACCGCCTCTCAACACTCCGCGAGATGGACCGCATTATCGTGATGGACCGCGGTGCAATCATCGAAGAGGGGACGCACGAGGAGCTTGTCAAAAAAGGCGGGCTCTATGCGGAGCTCTGGGCACACCAGGCGGGCGGCTTCTTGCAAGACTAGACGGTCCCTTGTGGAGGACGGCGAGTGACGAAATCCTTGAGCGCTTCCGCGTCACCCTTTTTGAGGAGCAGTTTGCGAGGCCGGCGAGGATCATAAAAAGCATAAGCAGCGGTCCGCGCTCATTGTCGACGACCTGAATACGCTCAAAATTTATCGTCTCATGTTGGCGGAAGATGATGCCTGAGTTGATGGTGATAGCATGTTCTCCCATCTCGTATGAAAAAAGCAGGTAAAAGAGAATCGGGTACGCGATGGCAAGGATAGTGCCCATCACAGATACAAACATGATAAGTGCAGAGAAACCCGCTATATTCGCCGATGCGAGCGCTGTGGAAGTGGCGAAGACAATGCCGAGTGTAAGTACGATACAAGCGATAAGAATCGCGGGAAGCGCTGTATACCACAGGGCAGCGAAGGGTTGTCGATGCCGGGTATTGAGTGCGGGCATGGGGGTATTATACCTACCAAAAATGACTCATTCTGCTATAGTATGGCCGTCCGATGTGGCTTACGCGCGATTAGCTCATTTGGTAGAGCGACCCCTTGACGTGGGGTAGGTGGCAGGTTCGATTCCTGCATCGCGCACATGATGCATAAAACCGTGCTTGAGCACGGTTTTTGCATACATGTGCGGGCCGGAGCCATGTTTCGTCAGCAGACGAAACGGGCGAGGCAGGGTCGTGGAATTTTGCGAGTGACGACGAGCAAAATATCCCTGGCCACAGGTATCACTATGCTACATTCATCGAATGGAGCGCATTACGCTCAAGAGCGAAAATATAGCAGAGGCTGCCCAAAAGGCTGCCGAGGTCTTGCGCAGTGGCGGGGTAGTCTTGTATCCGACCGACACGCTCTATGGGCTCGGTGCAGACGCACTTTCCGATGAGGCTGTCGCAAAAATATTTGATATCAAAGGACGCGACGAAGGGAAGCCGATGCACGCCATCGTCGCCGATGTAGATATGGCGGCGAAATACACGGAAGTGAGTGGTATCGCGAGGCTTCTCAACGACCGTCTTCCGAAAGGTCAGGTCACGTTCATCACGCAGAAGAAAGAGGGTTTGGATGAGGGCATCTCAAAGCAGATTGAAACCTTCGGCTTTCGTATTCCGCAGCACGCGTTTTGCATCGAGATGATACGTGCCTTTGGTGGACCGATTACGGCGACGAGTGCCAATGCGAGCGGGAAAAAGCCGGAGCGCTCCGTGCCGGCGATTCTCGCACAGCTGGGGTCTGACTCAGCACCAATCGACCTCATCATCGACGGCGGCGAGCTGCCGGCGCGAGAACCTTCCACTGTCATCAACCTCACGCACAGTCACCCT
>VMEY01000070.1:4815-5865 GCA_007375785.1 Parcubacteria group bacterium Athens0416_74
AGGGTGCAATGCCCGCATCTGATGTGTGGTCGGCACTGCAGGACTGAGCCCTCTCCGTGAGGTGTCGACAGACCTCGTTTGCGAGTGTTTTTGGGCGCGGTAAACTGCGGGGGTAACAACGACGGTATTAATAAGAGGTATAGATATTCATATATTTGTATGGAATGGAATGCAAAGACGCAGCAGTGGGCAATCGCGGGAGCTGCGGTGATTGTCGTTGCTCTCGGCGGTTGGTGGTTTTTTACGGGCGCAGCCACGAATCAGACCGATGACACGGTCACCCCGTCGGAGAATTCTACAGAGACCAGTACGACGTCGAGCTCAGACGATGGACGTCCGACTGTCGCTGTAAACACGGGTGAAGAAGTGTCCGTGGATGACCAGCCGGCAGGCGACAGTGTGCGTGTCGTCGAAGCGAGGCTCTCTCGCGTGAGCTGGGTAGCGGTGCGCGATGACATGCGCATCTACGGCGCGGCGAGGGTGACGCCTCCTCAGGGCGGCGGCACGGTCAATGACATCACGGTCCCGCTCCTGCGCAATACGGAAGCAGGGAAGATCTACTCGGTGGTCGTGTATGCCGATGATGGCGACGGAGCGTTTGATTTCAAGAAAGATGCGTTCGTCTCGGGACTCGACGATACCTTCTCAGCTCTCAACGGCGACTAATTATAGAGGACGGTCCTTTAGATGCCAGTAGTATTGGTAATCGTTTTTTTGCGCGGAGATTGTGCATGATACGGCACGGCTCCACGATGCGGGGATCGAGTATCTTGTAATATGCGTAGAGCCCCTGACGGCGCACTGATACAAGACCCGCCCTACGCAAGAGCGAGAGGTGTTGGGACATATTGGCTTTCGATATTCCGACTATTCTTATAAGGTCCTCTACACGCACTTCTTGATTCTTGATTATGTTGAGGATTTCAAGACGCTTAGCGTTTGCAAGAATCTTGTAGACTTCAGAATTTTGAGCGTAGGTTGTTTTAGGGAAAGGGGATTTCATTATTGTATAGTCTTATGGTTACGTATCTATGCAACTAGTGTAGAATG
>VMEY01000071.1 GCA_007375785.1 Parcubacteria group bacterium Athens0416_74
GATTCCTGCACGTCCTACAGACAAGCCGGCACCAAAGAAGATTATCGATGCCGCAGTGGAGCGCACCGAGATTAAGGAAGCACCAAAGACAGAAGCACCAAAGCAGGAGTCCCCGCTCGCACAGGGAGAGGACGATGAAGACTCGTGGGGCGGCCTTCCTTCGTTCCTCCGCCGGAAGTAAAACTTCCGCATCGCGCAGTCAACAGTGCCGGCGCGCTTTTCTCGTGTACACTAGGAAACCATGTACGACCTCATCATAATCGGCGGTGGCCCGGCGGGCACATCGGCAGCCGTCTATGCAGCGCGCAAGCAGCTCAAGACACTTTTTCTTACTACTGAATGGGGCGGTCAAAGCGCCGTCTCGAGTGAAATACAAAACTGGATAGGCACGCCCGCCATCATGGGCGCCGATCTTGCTGATGCGCTCAAAAAACACGTCGAGGCATACAAGGGAGAATTTCTCGAGGTCATCTCTCCTGCTGAGGCCAGCAAGCTTGCGACGTTTGACGACCACGTAGAAGTCACGACCAAAGACGGCACCGTGCACTCAGGGAAGACTGCAATAGTGGCGACGGGCGCACAGCGACGCAAGCTCAATGTCCCGGGCGCAGCCGAGCACGACAACAAGGGCCTCACCTACTGCGCCTCATGCGACGGACCACTTTTCGGTGGGATGGATGTTGCGGTGATTGGCGGCGGCAACGCCGCATTTGAGAGCGCACTCCAGCTCCTTGCGTACTGCAAGAGCGTTACGCTCCTCAACCGCACCGACACCTTCCGCGCCGATGAGATATCTGTTGCGGCTGCGAAGTCTCACCCCAACATGCGCATCATCCTCAACGCAGAGCCGACGGAAGTACTCGGCGGTCCGCCAGCTGGCGGATTCGTCTCGGGCATCAAGTACAAGGACACGAAATCCGGTGAAGTGCACGAACTTCCCGTAGCCGGCATATTTGTCGAAATCGGTCTTATCCCGAATTCAGGATGGGTCGGCGATACACTCGAGAAAAATCAGGTCGGCCAGATCAAGGTCGACCCGCGCACTTTGCGCTCCTCACATCCGCGCGTATGGGCAGCGGGTGATATCACCGATGGCATCTACCACCAAAACAACATCGCCGCAGGCGACGCCGTCAAAGCACTTGAGGACGTATATATGTTCCTCCGCAAGAGTAAGAGTGAGGCCTAAATTGACTCACTCGGGGAACTAGTCTACATTTCTAGTTCTTCTAAGGCAGCAAAATAGGAGCACGACATGCCTTCGGAACTTGTTCGTTCAGTGAGCGCCGCCAGGGAACTGGCGGAAAGCAAAGCCAGACGGAATCTACCGGTCTTTCCAGCCAAACTCTGGGCGGAGGGTCATGGCCCCGAGAAGGAGCCTCTGATCGTCTTGGACATGGATTTTCTGCTCAGCGGCGTCCATGCCTGCCTTTATGTGAGCCAAGAAGAGCACGGCAAGAACGGGGCAGAAATCGAGTGGGCGTCGTAGCTGGCTTCGCCCCGAGCCAAAAGTGAAAAGCGCGGGAAACCCCGCGCTTTTTTTGTTGTCCGCTCACTCGCTCTCAGGCGGCGATTGCTTCGCAGACCTTGCCGAGGATGCGCTTCGCCACGATGCACACCTCATCCCTCAGCGGGTCGCGGACTTCCTGTGGCACCGACACGTAGATGCACACGCCCGGTTTCGCGTGGCGCTTTCGCGCCTGAAACTCAGACGGACATACGTCGATTCGTCCGAGGAAGTCGGCGCACTCAATCGCTCGGTTTGTGGCCCGAATTGCTGCCGCCAGAGCATCACTGCTCTCTACAGGCACCAGAAACGCGAGCTGTGTTCGGCCTGCAACACGCACGACTTCAGGTCCGTGGTATGAAATATCTGCCATTTCTGGCCTCCTTGATTCCTACCGCGCTGCTGCGCTCTCACCAGATAACACCGTAAAAGACGTCTCGTCAATTAGCTCACGAGCGTCGCAAAGAGATCCTCGGGAGTCTCTGCGCGACGAATCATAGTGAATGTTTTGTCAGGATGCATGATGAATTCTGCAGAGCGAAGTTTGCCGTTGTAGTTGAAACCCATCGCATGTCCGTGCGCACCCGCGTCGTGAATCACGACGACGTCGCCCGCCTCCATCGGCGGAAGCTGCCGGTCGATGGCAAACTTGTCATTGTTTTCACAGAGTGAGCCTACGACGTCGTACACCATCCCCTGCGCCTCATGCTCCTTACCGAGGACCGTAATGTGGTGGTACGCGCCGTACATACCGGGGCGCATCAGATTCGCCATACTCGCATCGAGCCCCACGTACTGCTTATACGAGTCTTTCACATGTCGCACTTTCGAGACCAGAAATCCAAACGGGCCCGTGATATACCGACCCGACTCGAGGAAAAGCTTGACGGGAGATTGTCGCTCCCCAAAAATCTTTTCGTACACATGCTTGAGGCCGGAGCCAAGCCCCTCGATATCGAGCTCTTTTTGACCGGGCTTATAAGGGATACCGAGACCACCGCCGAGATTTATGAATTCAAACGTAATCCCGACTTTTTCCTCTATCTCTTTCGCAAGTGTGAAGACGCGCTCAGCAGCCTCAAGGAAATACGTAATGTTGAGCTCGTTGGAAATCGGCATGGTGTGAAGACCGAATCGCTTGATGCCCTTGGCCTTTGCCGACTCATACGCCTCAAACATCTGATCTCGCGTGAGTCCAAACTTCGCTTCTTTTGGATCTCCGATGATTGCGTTGCCGCCCTGCACAGAGCCGGGATTGAACCGGAAACATATGAGCTCCGGCAAGCCGGCAACTTCTTCGAGAAAATCGAGATGATTGATGTCATCGAGGTTGACATGCGCACCTCGCTCCATCGCGGCTTTAAATTCTTCTGCGGGCGTGTCGTTGGAGCTAAACATGATGTCTCCTCCCGTAAT
Source organism: Parcubacteria group bacterium Athens0416_74 (assembly GCA_007375785.1). Taxonomy (GTDB): domain Bacteria; phylum Patescibacteriota; class Minisyncoccia; order Phycocordibacterales; family UBA2100; genus UBA10103. The sequence goes on from VMEY01000071.1 coordinate 2,924, forward strand.
CCCCGCCTTGTCGGCAATCAAGAGCTCCACCATCGAGCTGCAATCGGCACCGCACCCTTCTGATTTTGCGATGCGCAGAATCTCCGGATTTGGAAGTGCTTTCACCGCGAAATATTCGCGAAACCCTTCGTTCCAAGAAAAAGCCGCGAGCAGCTTTCGTATCTGCGAGCGGATACCTTCCTCATCGTAGATGTAGAGCGGCGTCGGATGCTCGGAAAGAAGAGGCTGAATGTCGGCAAGATTGAAGGGCAGCGGTTTCATCCGATGATAGTACCACCGCTTTCTTCCTAGACAAATACGAGCGTTAGTGCCGGAAATGGCGGACTCCCGTGAAGACCATCGCCATACCACACGAGTCAGCCGCGTCGATGGAATCTTGGTCCTTGAGTGAACCGCCCGGCTGAATTATAGCGGCAATCTTCGCGCTGTATATCCGGCTCATCTGTCCTGCGCCGACACCTTTTGTCGCACCGTCTTTGGCGTACACGATAGCGTTGGACTTTACGTGCTTTACCACCGTGAAAGCAAAGAGGAGGTCCGAGAGCTCCTCTGCAGAAGGTGCACGCTTCGTCACGGTCTTAAGGCCGCGGTGAGCCTCTGCACCATCGAATACTTTGTTGTCCGCTGTCTGCACGAGGAATCCTCCGCTGATGGAGCGCACCGTGGTGCGCTCCTGCGTTGGGTCGGGCATGCTGCCCGTGAGCAAGACGCGCACATTGGCTTTGGTCGAGAGTATCGCGAGCGCTTCTGCTTCGGCATCGGGCGCGATCACGACCTCGAGAAATATCTTGACGAGCTCCATCGCAAGCTGCTCGGTGAGCGTGGAGTTGAGTGCGACGATACCGCCAAAGGCTGATACGGTATCGCACGCGTATGCGCGCAGGTATGCCTCTTTCACATCACTCGCCACGGCGACACCGCACGGATTCATGTGCTTTACAATCACGCACGCGGGCTCCTCGAATTCCGCGACACACTCAAAGGCAGCGTCGGCATCCTGCAGGTTGTTGAAGCTGAGCTCCTTGCCTTGCACTTGTGTGGCGCGCGCGACCGACGGCCTCGTGTCGCTCTCATCGAGATACAGCGCTGCTTCCTGGTGAGGATTCTCTCCATAGCGAAGCGTTGTCGCTCTTTTTAAATTCCGCTGCATTTCCTCAGGCCACTCCATGTTACTCGGTCACCGTGACCATGCCCGTCTTAAATGCCTTCACGTGGTCGTGGTAGCGCCATTCGCCCACATAGTTGAACGTAAAATCGAAAAACTCGTCTTTTTTTAGATCACGACACGCATCGAAGGAGCTTCCGAGACAATTCTGTGCATCTTTCTCAGGGTAAATGGAGTGAGTGGGGTGAACAGCGGATGCCGGCCACACACTCTCATCCGACGCATTGAGAAAACGCACGCGCGTGCCTTTCTGCACGGTGAGTTCTTTGGGCGAAAATGCATCTCCATCAAAGGTCACGAGTACATCGTACGTGTCATCAGTAGTATCCACCGAGACCTGTCCAATCGTCGGACTTTCCTCAACAGCAGCGGCCGGAGGCGCAACAGGGGCTGCGGAACGCGCATACATATATATCATACCCACTCCAGCCGCTAAGAGTACACAAATTGTTATGATGATGCGCATACATTTATTTTTAGAACAATGACCATTTACTGCGGTCATCGAGGGCGAGCGTAAGGAGGCCCATGGCAAGGCCGAAATCTCGCACGCCCACCGGAGTAGCGCCAAACTCCCGCACCAAGAGCGTCATGTGCAAGAAGAGGACGAATGCAACGATGCGTGTTGAAATCCCCGCAAGAAGTAACACTCCCGCGAGCACCTCGAATGAACCATTGGTAAGAACGAGTGTCTCCGGCGATATGCCGAATGCGTACGCCCAGACAGGTACCCAGCTCACCCACATGTCAGGTGCTATGACCTGCTGCACCCCAAACCATAGTATCACCAGAGAGAGGGAGGCGCGCAGCACAAATGGCGCATAGGTCGCAGTTCTAGAAAAGAATGAGGGTACCGGCATAGCTATACGTCGCAATGCGCATCAGGTGCCGGCTGCAGTCTTTGCGAGGAATTCCTTCCCATGACCAACATCGGTATTCACCGGTATGCCCTGCTTGCACAGCTCGCACTCCGCTACCGGCCACTGGTCGAGATGCACCGTGAGGAGCGACGTGAAGACAGGTGGGTTGCCCGCCATCTCTTTTGTCACCTCTCCACGATTGCACACCGCGACAGCGGCTGCGACCTCCGCACCTACCGCTCTCGCCGCTTCGACTACTTTTTTTAGCGAGCCGCCCGTCGTCACAAGGTCTTCGACGACGAGAACTTTCTTTCCTTTGATAAGCTCATCGTAGCCGCGCTTGATGACGAATCCGCCGGCTGGCGGACTCTCCTCTTTGTCGGCGTACGTGCTGTAGACTTCGCGTCCCTCGAGCTCACTCAAGTGGTACGCGACCCATTGAGAAAGAATAATCCCGCCTGTTGCGGGACCTAGTACTGCCTCAATCTGCTGACCCTTGAACATCTCCGCGACCCCCTTGCAGAGCTCGGACATGGAGTGGGTGTACGGGTACATCGCATTTTTATTGACATACGTATCGGCGTGAAGCCCGGAGACGAACACAAAATGTCCTGACCGGAACGCACCTACTTTCTGCAATATCTCCAGTACTTTGCCCTCGTCCATAATACGGAATATTCTACAGCGCCTTTACGATTGCGTCATGCAGGTCCTGTGCACGGGCTCTCGCGGCCTCCGCAAAGTCCGGTCCTCCTGAGGCAAACGTGATGGCGCGCGACGCAGAGATGATCATCCCCCTCCCGCGTGCATCCTTGCCCGCCGCCACCGTCTTTTCCAAATCGCCGCCCTGAGCGCCAATGCCGGGAATCAAAATCGGCATGTCGCCTACTATTGCGCGGACCTCGCGCAGCTCGTCGGGATATGTCGCGCCGACCATTATCGAGCAGTTGCCGCGGGAGTTCCACTTTTCTGCCACGTGTTTCGCCACGACTTTGTACAGCGGCTCGCCGCCCACGTCGAGCAATTGAAGCTCGCCTGAGCCTTCGTTGGAAGAGCGACACAAGACGATGATGCCTTTGTCGGTGCGCTCAAAAAAAGGTTCCAGTGCTTCGGCACCAAAATACGGATGTACGGTAATCGCGTCCGCGCCAAGATGGTCAAAGGCGGAGACTGCGTAGCCCTGATTGGTATTGCCGATATCCGCGCGCTTCGCGTCGAGGATGACCGGCAGCTCAGGTGCGACTTCGTTGATATACATAATCGTGGCGCGCAGCGCAGCGAATCCTAGGTCGCCGTGCGCTTCGTAAAATGCGGTGTTTGGCTTGTAGGAGGAGGCGATATCTTTCGTCGCTTCGATTATCGCCCGATTGAAGGCGAGGATTCCTTCGTACACACCTAATTTTCGCAACTCTTCGGGGATTTTCTGGTCGTCGGTATCAAGTCCCACGCAGAGAAACTTCTTGGCATCCCATTGCGCTTCGAGCAGTGTTCGAAAATTCCTTCCGGTCATTGCGCTGCATACTAGCACAAAAGAAAACCGGTGAATCGCTTGATTCACCGGTTCAACGCATCCACATCGGGATGAAGACGTCCCACCCGAGGA
>VMEY01000072.1 GCA_007375785.1 Parcubacteria group bacterium Athens0416_74
TTCGGCCAGCCCGCCTGGTGGCTTAAAATAAGGTCCATTTGGCCCTCTACGAGGATTGAGAAGTTGTGCTTTCGGATGGCGACTTTGGCCCTATCGAAGCCGTAGAGAATGCGGGACTTGTGAAAAAGTGGTGTCTCAGGGCTGTTGAGGTACTTCGGCGCCTCGGGTGACGCCTTTTCTCCGAAAATACGCCCGGAGAATCCCACGACACGGCCCGCACTGTCGGATATCGGAAAAAGTATTCTGTTGCGGAATTTGTCGGTGATCCGCCAGCCGGCGGACTCGCGCTCACTCTTCTTTGCGAGACCGGCATCCACGAGCTCTGCATCAGAGAACTTTTTTGACTTGAGGAAATCGGATGCATCCGTCCACGCATCCCCCGCCCATCCCAGACGAAACGCTTGCATGGTCGCATCTTCTACGCCACGCTCCTTTAAATATTTCTTTGCTTCTTCGGTCAGCTTGCCTGCATAGTAAATAGTCGCGACTTCGAGCAGCTCGAAAAGGCGCTCACGGTCGTCGCGTACCCCTTTTTTGTCATACACGATTTCGACTCCTGCTTTCTCGGCGAGAATCTTGAGAGCACCCTTGAAGTCGAGTCCCTCTATTTCTTGGACGAAGGTGAAGATGTCGCCGCCCACATTGCATCCAAAGCAGTGGTACGTGCCCCGGTCGGGAGATACATGGAAAGAGGGGGTGCGCTCGGCGTGAAATGGGCAGCGTGCACGCAGCGATGCCCCCGCCCTCTCGAGCTTTACATACTGAGAGACCACATCGACGATGGACAGTTTATCTTTTACTTGTTGAACAGTATCTGTTGTCATTGTTTTGTATGGCTTGCCCCGTCAGATGCGTCAGCTATCTAATGGGGTATCGAGCGCCATCGAGGTCATTATGCCTCGCTCTGCGTCCAAAAGCGAAAGCCCAGGCAATTTCTCTGCCTGGGCTTCTTTATTGTTGGCCGCATTTATGCGGTGATGCGCTCGAGAGTCCGACCTCCGTCGCGAATGCGCACCTCCTTGGGCAAGAGGCCGTACTCGAGCCTGTCGAAAAGTCGTCCGACAAGCTCACACATTTTCTCCGGCGGGAGTGCACCGTGTGAGACGATGGGTCGCACGCACCGCTCGTCCGCATAATCGAGGTCGAGAAAGACAACGAGAACCGTCGCGCTCGGATAACAGAATTCCATCGTGTACACCGGCAGAATGTCCGGCCGCTGAAAATGCACGAGTCCGCGGAATTCAGGATGCAGTCGCCCTGCTTTGAACAAAAGCTTCCGGTCAAAGCGATACCGATTGTCGCGGTAGAGACACTCGAGGTCGAGGAACGACTGCGGATACGCGGGCCCATGCGGCTCGCTGATACGAAGCAGTCCGCGCTCTGTAAGACCGTCGTGGAAACGGTGCTTCTCGACCCCCGGATACGCGTGTTCGATACGGTAGTCGCGAATCGCATTGCGCACTCTGACGACCCAGTTGGGCATAAAGCCCGCACTCATGAGCCCCATAGAAAACCTCCCAGGCAAGCAGCTTAGGACGTAATACCATGCCATCGCCAAAAGCAAAAGCCGTCCATGACGGACGGCTTTTGCGAGACTGACGGAGCGATTATCGCTCGACGCGGTCGCGGTCTCTGTCTGTGGTCGGCATGTCGACGGGTGCCTCAGCGGCAAATCCGGCTTCCATGTCCTGTATCATCTGGTGCTTCTTGCTGCCTGCAAATCCGGTACCTGCAGGGATGAGGCGACCGATAATCACATTCTCTTTCAAGCCGACCAATCGATCGACGGCGCCTCCGACTGCAGCTTCAGCGAGTTTGCGAGGCGTGTTTTGGAAGGATATTGCCGAGAGGAAGGACGCACGCGTGAGCGAGACCTCTGTGATACCGAGGAGGAGCTGCTTTGCTTTCGCTGCTTCTCCGCCCTCGGTCTTGGCGACCTTGTTGATACGGTCGAGCTCGAAGTCGGTGATGATTTCTCCGGCCGAGACACCCGTATCGCCTCCCGTGACGACAGATACGCGCGAGAACATCTGCTTGACGATGATTTCGAGGTGCTTGCGCGCCGTCGAGACACCCTGCAGTTCGTAGATGCGCGTAATCTCGTTGATGATGTACTCCTGTGCGCATTCCTTTCCGGCAAGGAGGAAGAGCTCCTCGAGGTCGGCGGATCCGTCGGTGAGGAAGTCGCCCTTCTCGATGTTGGCACCCTTCTTCACGACGATGCTGCGGAGTGGGTGGATGCGGTATTCGGAATCCTTTTTTGCAGCCTTGGCTGTCTTGCCGGCTGAGCCTTCGGTCGGGACCACAGTGATGATGGTCTCCTGACCGTCCTTCACGATGTCGGCAATCACGCCTGAGACACGCGCTATCGTCGCAGGGAGTTTTGGCGTGCGGCTTTCAAACACTTCTTCGACGCGTGGCAGACCCATGGTGATGTCGCCGCCGGCGGTGGCAACACCTCCTGTGTGGAATGTACGCATCGTAAGCTGTGTGCCCGGTTCGCCGATAGCCTGTGCTGCGATGACGCCGACAGACTCACCGAGGTCGACGAGCTCACCTGAGGCGAGGTCGACGCCGTAGCACTTCTGACAGACACCGCGAGCAACCTTGCACTTCATCGGGCTTCGCACGATGACCGCTTGTATAGATGCATCATCTTCGATTGCCTTTGCATCATCGCGGTTGAGGAGTGCGTTGCGCTTGAACGCGCCCGCTTCTTCGGCGAGCACACGTCCCGCGACGCGGTCCGCAAAGCTGCCTCCGATATTTTCCTTACCCGGGCGCTTGATTTCTACGCCATCTTTCGTGCCGCAGTCTGCTTCGAGAATCACCACGTCGTGGGCGACGTCGAAGAGGCGGCGCGTGAGGTAGCCGGCGCGCGCCGTGTTGAGCGCGGTGTCGGCAAGACCCTTACGAGCACCGTGCGTCGAGATGAAGTACTCGATTGGTGTGAGGCCTTCCTTGAGGCTCGACGTAATAGGGAATTCGATGATTTCTCCGCGCGGGTTGGTGATGAGACCCTTCATACCCACCATCTGGTGGAGCTGCACCACGCTACCGCGAGCGCCTGAGGTGATCATGTCGTGCACGGGACCCTGCTTGTCGAGCGCATCGACGACATGCTTGCGGAGGTCTCCTGAGACTTTCCCCCAGACGTCGATGGTCGAGCGGCGGCGTTCATCTTCCGTGAGGTGGCC
>VMEY01000092.1 GCA_007375785.1 Parcubacteria group bacterium Athens0416_74
TTATCGGCGGTGTACAATATCTCCATGACCAAAGCTCTGGCAGTGCCACCCGTCGTTCGGGAAGTAAGCGATACATTGCGAAAGGCTGGGTACGAATCGTATCTGGTGGGCGGCTGCGTGCGCGACTTGCTGCTCGGCAGACAGCCAAAAGACTGGGACCTCACGACAAATGCGCGGCCCGAAGACATCCAGAAGCTTTTTGAAGAAACATTTTATGAAAACAGCTTCGGCACCGTCGGCGTCGTGACGACGTCCGACGACCCCACCCTCAAGGTAATAGAAATTACTCCCTATCGCATCGAGGGGAAGTATTCTGACGCGCGCCGACCCGACGAAGTGACGTTTAGCGACAAGCTTGAAGACGATCTTGAGCGCCGCGACTTCACCATCAACGCAATAGCGTACGACGACGCCACGGCCACGCTCATAGACAATCACGACGGACAGAAGGATATCGAGCGTCGCGTTCTTCGCACGGTCGGTGAGGCAGAGGAGAGATTCTCCGAAGATGCGCTGCGTATGCTTCGCGCTATCCGACTTTCTGCTGAGCTCGATTTCACTATCGACTCAGATGCGCTCGCTGCGATTTCGAAGCAGGCATCGCAGCTGGAAAAGATCTCTCGCGAACGTATTCGCGATGAATTCACGCGGACACTGATGAGCCCGCGCCCTCTCCAGGCGCTCTATGTGGCACAAAAGCTGGGTATTTTGAAGTACATTATCCCGGAACTCGAAGATGGTATTGGCTGTGCGCAAAACCAAGCACACTCGTTCGACGTGTTTGAGCATCTTATGCGCAGCCTCCAGCACGCAGCGGATAAGGATTGGTCGCTGGAAATCCGCCTCGCCGCACTTTTGCATGACATAGGAAAACCTGCGTCGCGAGAATGGTCTGAGGAGAAAAAAGACTGGACCTTTCACGGACACGATGTGATTTCGGGGAAAATGGCGAAGAAAATCCTCAACGATTTGAAATTTCCGAAAGATACCATCGACAA
>VMEY01000004.1 GCA_007375785.1 Parcubacteria group bacterium Athens0416_74
TTACTAGGCTAATACTATATTTGTATGGCAGCAGAAGAATTCAATCGAACAAAGCCGCACGTGAACGTCGGTACGATTGGTCACGTCGACCACGGAAAGACTACGCTCACTGCAGCAATCCTCACGGTGCTCTCGAAGGCTGGCAACGGCTACGGAGCTACAGTGAAGGGCGTCGATGACATCGACAAGGCGCCGGAAGAAAAGGCGCGCGGTATTACCATCTCGCTCTCGCACTCCGAGTACGAGACGCCGAGCAGGCACTACGCTCACGTCGACGCTCCCGGTCACGCCGACTACATTAAGAACATGATCACCGGCGCAGCGCAGATGGACGGCGCAATCCTCGTCATCGCAGCGTCCGACGGCGTCATGCCTCAGACACGTGAACACGTACTGCTCGCAAAGCAGGTCGGTGTGCCAAAGATGATTGTCTTCCTCAACAAGGTAGACCAGGTGGACGACAAAGACCTCATCGACCTCGTCGAAGAGGAAGTCCGCGACTTGCTCGAGAAGCAGGGCTTCGACGGCAAGAACACCCCGATAATCCGCGGCTCAGGCCTCAAGGCTCTTGAGAATCCGGAGCAGGGCAACGAGTGGTCGGACAAGGTCATGGAGCTCATCAAAGCGCTCGATGAATACATCCCGACACCTGAGCGCGACACCGCAAAGCCATTCCTCATGGCTATCGAAGACGTCTTCTCAATCGAAGGCCGCGGCACCGTCGTCACGGGCCGCATCGACCGCGGTATCGTGAAGGTCGGCGAAGAAGTTGAAATCATCGGTATCCACGACACAGCCAAGACGACTGTGACCGGCGTCGAAATGTTCAACAAGTCTCTCCAGCAGGGACAGGCAGGCGACAACGCAGGCATCCTCCTCCGCGGTACCAAGAAGGACGACGTCCACCGCGGACAGATTCTCGCGAAGCCGGGCTCTGTGAAGCCGCACACTGAATTCGAGGCAGAGGTATACATCCTCTCCAAGGAGGAAGGCGGTCGTCACACTCCGTTCTTCTCGGGCTACAAGCCTCAGTTCTACGTCCGCACCACAGACGTCACCGGCGAGGTGACTCTCAATGAGGGTGTAGAGATGGTGATGCCGGGTGACACCGTGACCTTCAAGGTCAAGCTCGTCGCCCCAATCGCCCTCGAAGAGCAGATGCGCTTCGCAATCCGCGAAGGCGGCAAGACCGTCGGCGCCGGAGTCGTGACCAAAATCACGGCCTAACTAAGCCAACGCTCCCGCAGCTCACGCTGCACAGAAAACCCGCCGCAAGGCGGGTTTTCTGTGTGTGTTCTTCCCCTTGCGTTCATGTAAGGGCAGGTGTAATATAACGTCTACGTTATAGGTCGAACTTATTAGTCCATGGTCTCAACTACAGTCGAAATCGAGTTGTGGGAAGATGAAGCGGGAGCGTCCCCCGTAGCGGAGTTCATTGCGCTGCTGCCTGTCGAGCATCAAGAGTGGATTGCTAAAAGAAACGACTTCTTGGAGCGATTAACTTGGCCGGAGCTCCACCTCTCAAAGTACTACGAGAAAATTCAAGGAACGGCACATTCACTTTGGGAACTCAAGTACTCTGGGTCGCGAGCGCATGTGTATCGAGCGATTTGTTTCCGATGGAAACATCAATTGGTCACCCTCGAGATTTTTGCTGGAAGTGGAAGCAGTGGGAACGTTCTCAGGCATGTGCCCGTGGCAGCCGCGAGAGCAGAGAATTGGAAAGTCCGAAATCCATAAATAATTATGAAATTCAAGGATCTTAAACAGACGTTGCTAGAATCTAATGCGGATTTTCGTAAGAAATATTACACACGTAATCTGGCTTTAGAGTTAGGACACTTAATTACTCTACACAGAGTAAGAAAAGGCGTCACTCAGGAGGAGCTTGCAGTATTACTCGGGACTCAACAACCTAGCGTTGCTAGGGCAGAACGTGGGAAAGTCGTTCCCAGTGTGACTTTCTTAGAAAGGGTCGCTGAAAAGCTCGGTATGTTACTTGTTATTGATTTCAGAGAGGCTAGTACACATACAATCGGTATTACCATTGGGTCTCAGCGGGGATACGTGGCTTCTCCAATTCAGCTTAATGCACTGATTCCATATTCGACTAACCAGAATACTACCTACTAAATATGACCAAACTTCCCGTACAACACATATGGACGGTTATCTGTTCTCGATCGTCCATAGATACAGACACCAATAATGTGAGCCTGTTCAACTTAATCGAGAAGTTCACGTTGACGGTGCCAAAAGAACAGGTCGAGAAAGCAAAACAACAGGGCGCGAGAGGCATCGTCTTTCCTGTCGAGTTCGAGATCGTGACGAGGTATCGAAGGGAAGACAAAACCAAATCAGACGCTTTCGACTCTCGTCTACGGATGTTGAACCCAAAGGGAGAGGAGACGCTTTCGAATGAACAGAAGATTGCGATGAAAGAAGGTATCGATAATCTTCGCGTCAGGAATCAGATAAGCGGTCTCCCTGTGGACGAGAATGGAGTTTACTGGGTTGTAATTGAAACCAAACCTGTGAATGATGCGAACTACATTGAAGTATACAGACTTCCGTTGGAAGTTGTAGTTAATGTGAAATAAGGAGCTGGGTTCAAAGGGACCAAGTGATCGAAGAATCGTGGAATTGGGGTCAGACCCCATAAAAACGAGAGTCAAAAATTTCAGAAGATATATGTCGAGAATACACATCGAATTTGAAGGAAAGCAGTTAACCCAATCTAGGTTCGACGAAATTGAGAAATTTGTTCTCGAATACTTTCACGGAATTTGGAGCGATATCAGAGAATCGATATATACATTGCGAGAAAAAGATAAGAAGTTGATTAAAAGTGAGGTATGCCTTGCCTTCATCGGCGCTGACTCCCTTTCAAGATTTAGAGAAATAGTTACCACGGGGGAAAAAGACGAAAAGAAAAACGAGGATAGATTTAGAGAATGGGTGGATAGTTACGTTCTGAACGATAAGAACGAGGCATACAGGCTCAACAAAAAAGAAATAGGATTAAACTCGAGCGACTTCTGGAGGCTAAGAAACTCGCTGCTGCATTTTTACGGGCTCCCGGCTTCTGAGCCATACATTGGTTTCGCGACAATGGACGAAGTTTCGAGGAGAGAGTTCAAAGATCATGTGAACAAGAACAAGAACGGTAAAAGCTATCGAATTGTGAATCCGTACAGGTTAATCGAAGTGATATTACAAGGTTTTTTGATGCAAACGGAAGTTCTCATGGAAATGATAAAGGGGACTAACGATATGGAAAAAGAAATGTACGTTCGAGGGATTGTTATGTGCTACGAGATTATTCAGACTGAGGGGACAGTCCACATTCCATATGGACCTCAAAAAACGGCTTAAAAACCCCAAGAAATCAAAAGGCCGCGGCGAGATGCCGCGGCCTTTGTTTGTCGGTGGATCAGAATCAGCTGGCGGTTGTGTCCACAAAAAGGATGCCGACTTTTTCCCTTTTTGCGGACATCGCGACGTCAGCATCAACGAGAACATCTTGTTCGTAGACGAAGTATTTCCTGCCGTCGGGGTGCATGTGGATGATGGGTACGCGCCGTTTCGCGTATGTTTTCGTCAAGTTTCGCGCGTAGTCGGACTCAAGCGAGTCCGATGTCGAACCGATGAGGACGAGCGTTTTCCCCTGGCGAGTGTACCGCCACTCGGGGACGACACCTGTCTTGTCGGGTCGCTCATCGTCGGAGCCCAAGCCATCCCGCCACGCACAGAGCCACTGCGCGCAAACGCTCGGCTGTGTCGTTTCGTGTATCTTGCATCCCAAGCCGATGTCGCAATGCGTACACCAGTCGAATGACCTGGTAATCTGCTTCCCGTCGTCGCGTACGTCGTATGTGAAGCAGCACAGAGTGCAGCCACCACATGCGCGTTTCGTGCTATTGGTGGTCATGGCACATTGTCTCCGTTGCCTGCCGAAGTTCTATCACTGTGGGCTAATGTGCGCAATGTCGTTCAATAACCCCAAGAAATCAAAAGGCCGCGGCGAGATGCCGCGGCCTTTGCTTGTCGGATTGCGCCAAGCTTCAGCAGGTGGCGAGACCGGCGAGGTAGACGAGCTTGGTCGGGTCCATGTCGCCGACATGTTCGATATCGACGTGGACGCCGTCCCGGTCGTGCCACTTCACGGGCCTCGTGATGATGACGCGGTAGCGACCTTCGCGAGGCTTACCGCCGCGCATTTCATCGCCGATGGCGCACAGCACGTTGATTTCCTGGCCGTTCTCGACCATGGGTCCGCTGCTGATCCAAATCGGGCCATTGCCCATGAGAATCGCCTTGGCGTCCTTAATCGGGATGTTGTCCTGCGCCAGCGGGTACCAGCCACCCGCTTCCTTGCGATGGGGCAGGCTTTCGCCCGGGCGGGCAAAAAGCGTTTCGTCCGTGTGACTGTGGCGATGCAGCGCGCCACCATCGTATCCGCCCGTACACCGGGCAATCGAAGACTGTGTCATGTTGGCCTCACATGTTTCGGGGCATTCCGCGGCAACCCTACACCAAGCCGAGGAAAATCAAAAGGCCTCTTCTCATCGACAGGCTACACATACTCATATACTTGGGTATGTGAGTATGTTTGGCACCGTTTGACCTTTCTCTTGGGATAAGGAAAGATGGCGACGGTGGATTTTAGGAGGCGGCCATGCAAAGAAAAGATTTTCTTGCGCGGCTCGACAGCCGCAATCCTGGGTACCCGAGGCTCGCGGAGCTTTTCGAAAGTTCGAGCTTCGACATTCGTTTGTTCCGAAAAGACGGAAACATCGTCGAGATTGTTCGAAAGTTAGTATATGACGGGTTACCGCCCGTCATCGACAGACGGTTTCGTCTCATCATCGGTATTGGGTCACATCTGATGGTCCGTGCAGAATTGTATCGGTATCACTGCGCAATACCGTACGATGAGACCTTGAATACGGAGAATATGATCCGAGCCTACGACCTCGACGCGGATGCGTACACGGACAAGGGATTCGGATACCATTTCTCGATGATGCGTCAGCCGGGTATCCCGTATGCACCGAAATTCGGGCTTGAGTACCGACCTGACAACCTCGACCGTGAATTGTTCCTCGCCTATGATACTGAGGCGTAAGCGGCCGCGTGAATGCGGCCGTTTTGCTTTGTACGAAAACGCTTAACCCACTTCCGTCAGCCGGCGGACCGACGAAATCAAAAGGCCGCGGCGAGATGCCGCGGCCTTTGTCTTGTGCGAAGAGCTTGCAATCAGGTCGCGAGTGCGCGGTCGATGACCTCAGTTGCCAGACGAAGATTGCGCGTCATCACACTGCGGAAGGTGAGGCCCCGCAGGTGCGGGTTTGGCGTGTCGAGCCATCGCGTTTCATCGTAGGCATCGAAGTTGAAGTGCAGGTTCAACTTGCGCTTGATGCCGATAATCTGCCGTGCGCGCTCGTAGATGTCGTGGGCACCATCCTCCGCGAGAGAGCGCGCCACATCGACGGATTCGTAGACGGGCTCGGAGTAGCAGAACTCGAAGAATTCCTTCGACTTCACATCGTCGGCGACCGCGACCGCGAACGTGCTCGGGTCGAGTCCGAGGAGCTGGAGCACTTCGCGTTCGTTGAATCGGTACTTCTGACCAATCCTGCCGGCGAGATGCACGATATTAGTCGTCGGCGGTACGAACGGTGTCGCGGGCGCGGCCACGGCTACTGCCGGCGCTACCGCAAGGGCAACGGCGGAAGCTCCCGAAATCAAAAGTTGTCGTCGGTTCATCTTCATCACTCCTATCTCTGCGATACGGCCCTACCGTAGCGCTCTGTCCGCTACACTACATGAACGCGAGCCCAACGCAATTCTTGGGGTGGGTTTGGGAGCCGTTTGACCTTTCTCCTGGGATAAGGAAAGATGCTCGCGGAGCATGACTCCGGGGCGAAAACAGGAGAAAGATTCCCCATGGCGTTCAAAACGTGCGGAATACGGAATTTCATCGCAGACGAGGGCTACCCGGCGGCGGATGTTACCGCCATCATGGAGCGCGCGAAGGCGGCGGCCAAGGAATTCATGGCCGGCGGGAGCGGCTTCGACGAAGAAGTCTTCTCCGGCGGCAAAATCGAGCACGTGCTCGGTAGCGAGGACCGGGTGAAGACCTACATGGAAAAGCGTGAGACGAATCTCGCGCGATACACCTGATCGGGGGACACGATGGCACCAATTTTTCGTTCTCGTCTGCAGAATCCCAAGGCATGGTCGCACTGGCTCGCATGGCATCCCGTCTGGACCGTGAAATACGAGGGAAGTCGGCACCCTGGTCGTTGGCACCTGGCGTGGATGCGCGAAGTCTTGTGTCGCCGAAAGCGACACGTGCGCTTCGGGCGATTCGCGTGGTCATTCTGGGAATACCAGATTGGCATGCCGGTCGGCGGTACCTGATCGGCACTGTCCATTGGAGATACAACACAAGCGGCCGCGCTCGCGCGGCCGTTTTGCTTTTAAGGAGAATTGAGTAATTGCAAAGGACGATTCTCTGCGGGTGGCACATACTCATATACTTGGGTATGTGAGTATGTTTGGTGCCGTTTGACCTTTCCTTCGGAGTAGGGAAAGATACTCGCGGAGCATGACTCCGGGATACGGATGGAGAAGAAACCCCATGATTACTTCCAGACTCGTCGACGGACCTACCGCCGCACAGGTGAGCATTGCCCTCGCAAGCCTGATTCTCTCGGCCAACCGTGAGCCTGAGCGGCTCACGTTTCTCGTGGATGAAGGGCCGGAAGGGCAGCCGAATCCGGTCGAGCGCGAATTCGCAATCTGCGGGTTCCACAGCTACGGCGGCGGCGATTCTCCGATTGCGCTGCTCCTGCCCATCACCGGGCCGGGTGCGCCGGAGAAGCCGACCAAAATAATCTTCTATCCCACTGCGCCGAGGGGTCACATTGGTCACCTGGAGGTGACCGAAGAAGACGAGCAGTGATGCCGGGCGCACATTCGGCGGCTCGCGAGTACAAAAAGAGGCCGTTCCGACATCGCGTCGGGCGGCCTTCTCCCTTTTGTATATGCGGATGTCTGGCTAGAGCAAAAAGAATACCCCGGCGCGAAGCCGGGGCGACACTGCGATTTGCAGCGCGAGTCAGTGCGCGGCGTCAGTAATGCCGTGTACCAGGCGATTCCACTCTCGAGAGCCGAAACGCATGTATGGCATCGCACCGATTGCAGTGAGAATCGTGGATATTTCAGTCGCTCGCACCCACGCCAACAGAAAGTCGAAGGGTTCTGGGTTTGTTCGCAGTTTGGGAAGCATGCGCTCTACTTGCCTCATCTTCCAGATCGTATGCGAGAAGAGCTGTGAGCTTGTCCGCAAAGCCGTCCCGTTTTCGAGTTCTTGTGAAAGGGCGGGA
The DNA here is from genome assembly GCA_007375785.1 of Parcubacteria group bacterium Athens0416_74. Classification (GTDB taxonomy): domain Bacteria; phylum Patescibacteriota; class Minisyncoccia; order Phycocordibacterales; family UBA2100; genus UBA10103. The sequence goes on from VMEY01000004.1 coordinate 7,395, forward strand.
ATGCCATGTTCCCGGCCGTAGGTTTCGATTGCGGTCTGACATTCTGTAAACGCCACCATAAATGATTCGAGCTCAAGCGCATTCTCTTCGTCCCGATTCATGTCGAACTCCGTAATCTGTGACCGATGCGTCGCTATCTCAAGCGTGCCAATAGACTATTCACGAGTCAAGCGCAAAAAAGCTCGGTGATGGTATCCTTGCGGCATGCAATATCCTAAAGGATTTGAGGATATTACATGCCTCGTCTGACGAGGGTGAAAACAGGTCTCAATATGGCAACCGGAGTTTTGTTGACAAAGCTTCGGGCAATCCGTATATTCATCGCGGCATTCAGCCGCAAGGAATAGAGAGATGACTGACTTTCCGTTCGGAATCAATCCGGGGCTCCCTCTCCCGGGCAATCTCGCACGTGCGAGCGTCGAAATCGAGGGAGTGGGCGACATGAGTTTCACGGACCCTCAGGAATCGGTCGGCGGGCTCGTAGCACAGGTGCTCGTGATGAGCACGGGTGAATCTCGTATCGGCGGCCTGGACTTCTTCACGGTCACCGCGTGGGACGCCGAGGCGTGCCACCTCACCGTCAAGCTGAACGACGCCGAGGTACGCGCCGCGTGAAGTGGGAATGCGCATGCACATGCGCGAAGACCGGAGCTGCGCTCCGGTCTTTTGATTTTGTACCTCTGAGAAATGAATCGGGGCAATGTGCGGCAAAAGCACGGTCGTTTTTGTTTTTTCGGATCAGGAGCGGTTTTGCTCACCTTCGCCTACTGGCTCGTGACGCGGGCAAAAAATGGAGAGTCGGATTGACTTTGTGAGCGAGAGATGGCTGTATTGCGGCAGCAGTTCTCTTACAGACGGACTGCAAGGGCGCGTTTCCCCGTGCAAAGCCAAAGAAACGCCTTTCAGCAACCCCAACCCTTTCTATCAGAAAGAGGAGATGCTAGATGAGCGTTACACTCGATACCACCAAGTTGCCAGAGAAGCCGGGTATGCAAAAAGCGACGTGGGGCCGCTCGGGCCGCTCGTTCGGCACCTACTATGTGGCCGCTCGCTCGAAGCCCAGCCTCAATTTGGAGAAAATGCATCCGGAAGTCGTGCGCATGATCATGAGGGAACGGCCGTCGGTGGAAATGCCCCCAAGCGGGAGCATCGACACCTCCTGGCATGGTACCGATTGGGATGAGGGTGCGTACGTCTCGTTCTCTTTTGTCGTGCCGCATGAGATTGACGCTTTCTCGGAAAGTCATCGGCAACTTCCCGAAGAAGTGGGACACTGCGTGTCAGCGCACTTGCAGCTCGGCGAGCACTTCGGGTACATGAACTTTCGCAACTTCGAACGCGGCAAGTCGCTCAAGTTTTTGCCGTTCCTCATCACTCCCAAAGATTACCGATTCTTCGTGTACCACCCCACACCGGAATCGGTACAGCGCGGCGCCGTCGTGTTTCGGGAAGTGCTCGAGCGGGTCAAGGAATTTGAGCCTCGGCTCTCTCAATTCCTGAGAATGGCCTACGCGCGCGTGAGACTGAACGAGGTCGGCGGGAACCTCCCGGAAGTGTGGGCGGCGGAGAACACGCTCAAGGAGCGCATGATGCAAGAGTTCCAGCTCGCGAGGGCGCTCGCCTTCGTCTACAAGGACCTGCCCGGTCCGCAAGATGCCGTCAGCTTCTCCTACGAGATGAACGCAATGTATGGCCCGGAAGAGTCCGGGTCGTAGCTCCGAGACTGCGAAGTCTCACAGGCCGCCGGGATTCATGCCCGGCGGCCTTTTCTTGTGCGGTTTTTTTTCGTTGCGTCTAATAGTCTTTCCCGTTTGCTTTTTCAATAGTGAGCGAAGAAGTGTCTACGTCATCGAGGCAGCGCACGTTGATAGCCATTTTGGGGTAGGAGTCGTTGTCGGCAAAAGATTGCACGCCGCATGTTTTGCAAAAGAGATGGTGTATCGTCTTTTTGTTGAAGCGGTACTCTGAGAGATTGTCCTTGCCCGAGAGGAGTGTGAACTTGTCTTTGTCAGCGAAGTGGAGGAGTAAGCCCTTCTTGTGGCAGTGGGAGCAATTGCACTCAATGACCTTGTCGATGTCCGTCTCGACTTCGTAGCGTACCGCCCCGCAGTGGCATCCTCCCGTATGTTTCATGCGAGTGATTGTACCAGAATGACGATGGGCTTTCTATTTCCGCTTAAATACTGTACGTTCTTGTGATGCCAGGTAAAGAAACAGTTGTCCGATTCGAAGATGTCACTTTCGAGCATGGGCCCAAAAGGCCCATTCTTGATGAGGTGAGCTTCGGAGTGAAAGAAGGTGCCAAGCTCACGCTCATGGGCCAAAACGGTGCGGGCAAAAGCACCATCTTTGGTCTCATCACGAAGCACCTACATCCGGAAGAGGGGGTCATCCATGTCTCGCACGGACTTTCGATAGCTACATCACGGCAGGTGATTCCCCGTGCGGAGCTGACTCTTACGGTGCGAGAATTCTTTGAGAAGATGTTTCCGAAGAAAATATATGACATCGACCCGCGCATCGACAAAGTGCTCGAGGTGGTACATCTCCACGCTCCCAAAGAGCGTACGGTAGGCTCTTTTTCCGGTGGGCAGCAGGCGCGGCTCCTGCTTGCCTCTGCACTCATCCAAGAGCCCGACCTTCTCCTCCTCGACGAGCCGACCAACAATCTCGATAAAGAGGGAATCGCGCACCTGACTGATTTCCTTGTGAAGTACGACAAGACCGTCATCGTGATTTCGCATGATGCAGATTTCCTCAACGCGTTTACGCACGGGGTCCTCTACCTCGATGTGTTCACGCGCAAAGTAGAGCAGTACGTGGGCAACTACTTCGATGTGATGGATCAAATAGCCGACCGCATCGAAAAGGAAAACATGAAGAACGCGCAGTTGGCAAAGACGATTATTGAGAACAAGGAAAAGGCCAACTTCTTTGCGCACAAAGGCGGACAGATGCGCCTTGTCGCCAAGCGCATGCGCGCAAAGGCCGAGGAAGCGGAGGAAAATATGGTGGATGTGCGCAAAGAAGACAAGACGATAAAAGATTTCAAGATACCGGTGCAAGAGGGCCTCTCGGGAGAGCTCATATCCATCACGTCGTTCAAAGTGATTCGAGACCATAAGCCGCACATCAAAAAGAAATCAGTCGCTCTGAGGAAAAATCAGCACCTCTTGCTCTCCGGTCCCAACGGCATTGGCAAATCGACACTGCTCGAGTCTCTCGCGAGTGGCACAGCGGAAGGCTCGGTCATCGCACCGGGCGTCAAAGTGGGGTACTACCGCCAAGATTTCTCGAACCTCGATTTCGATGCGACGGTGCACGACATCCTCTGGCACACGATGCCCAAGGGCTATGAGGAAGAGCTTCGTGCTACCGCGGCAAGCTTTTTGCTTACCGGCGACCTCGTCCACACCAAAATAGGTCACCTCTCGGAGGGGCAGAAGGGACTCGTCGCGTTTGCGCGCCTCGTGCTTTTGAAACCCGGCCTCCTCATCCTCGACGAGCCGACCAACCACATCAACTTCCGCCATCTTCCCGTCATAGCGAAAGCGCTTGATGCGTACGAAGGCGCCATGATACTGGTCTCGCACGTGCCGGAATTCGTCTCTCAAATCCGTATCGACGACAAGCTCGAGCTTTCATAGGCAAAAGGGCGGGGATGTTGCCTTTTTTGGGGCTTTAGTGCATACTCGAGCCACGTTCTATGAAAGCGGAAACGACAGCGAAAAAGACTCGCTCTAAGGCGAAGAAGGCCGATGGAGCAAGTCGCCTACGCATCAAGGTGCGTGCTTATGAGCACGGTGTTCTTGACGGTGCGGTCAAGCAGATAATCGATGTCGCCGCTCGTCACAACGCCGAAGTTATCGGTCCTGTCCCGCTTCCCATCGACATCAAGAAATACACGGTCAACCGCGCTTCTTTCATCGACAAGGACTCACGTGAGCAGTTTGAAATGCGCATCCACAAGCGCATGATTGATATCCTCAATCCCGCCGCGAAGGTGATTGAGGCTCTTACGAATATTGATCTCCCGTCAGGTGTGAGCATCGACGTCAAAATGATGTAAATCTAAAATCAAAAGACCCGCGTCCGTCAACTGACGGAGCGGGTCTTTTGATTTGTGGGGGTCCTATCTTCGCTCGTGCTTGGTGCGGCAGAGGATTGTCGTGAACCCGCATGATGTATCGAGTACCTCAGGTTGGAAATCGAGTTTCTCGAGCGTCTGCATGTACCATTCCGGCGGTCGCGTCGTGAGAATACCCTCGATTGCTGCTGCTTTTGCCGCGATCATTTCTTCAGACAGACCATTTGCACGCTTAAAATTGAGGTACTGCGCCTCGACATCCGGCGGGGAAGTCATCTTGTCTGTCAGGATAAAAATCCCGCCCGGCTTCAGGGCGCCACGGATGTCACGCACGTAGTCCTCACGGTCTTCGATAAAATGCAGTGTCCAGTTGGCGAGCACGAGGTCGAAGGGTCCGAGGTGAGAGGGAAATACATCCGACTCAATGAGGTTTTCTTTCACGCGCGAGTGGGCGAGCATGGCGCTCGAGCTATCCACGCCCCACACGTCCGCAAGTCCTGCCGAGCGAAGTCTCTCGAGCGTATAGCCCGTAGCGGAGCCCACGTCGATGATGCGCGCATCTCGAGGCAGTGTCCGGGCAATCTCTACACACTTCTCAATGACATCCTCATAGTGAGGAATATGCATGTGCGCTTCTGTGTCAAAGCGCGCGGCGACTTCCTCACCAAATTGCCAGCTTCCATTTTTCATATGATGTGCCGCTAAGCGATTCTAGTCCCGTCGCAGGCGATTCACAAGCGCATGATAAGTATTCTCGGATTCAACATCCCTCAAAAGAGACCATCCGAAAAGTACTGTGGTAGGGATTTTGCGACAGGAAGATACATCTCAAACTGTTTCTTGCACCGGTCGGCATCATTTGAGGTTTCGCAGAGCGTACGCACCTTTTCGTCCGTGAAAGAATTAGCTTTCATTGTTTGAAAAACTACGTTGTAACAAAGTCTCAATCTATTCTCGTCCGACCTACCGTTGCAGTAGTTGAATCCACTCGCATAGCCGGAGAGTATCGTTTTAAGAGTAAGTCCGACAACGCAAGAATCTTGGTCAATGCCGGGGAGCGTTTCGCAGAGTGTGGGACTGCGTGGGCTGATGCTATCCCTGTTGTCGCGTGTGCGAAGGAAGATATATCCGATACCGACAAAGCAGTCCGAGCGCGATTTCTTGCCGGAGAACGACTCACAAACGTTGCGGATAATATCGAATTGAGCGGCAACAGGAACATTATTTTTTGTGAATAATTGCCTCTGAAAATTTGTTAAGTATTGGAAGCACGCGTGTTGATACTTAGTTGCGACCGAATTGCATGGGTACGCATAATCGTTATCTGTCCTTTCGGGCGTTGTCGTGCTTTTTACAAATACCTCTGTTCCGCCGGCCGCTTCCATAAAAACACCCTCGTAGCAACTTTCAGTTGTCCTGCCCTCGCTGATTTTTTCGCAACCGTTAAGAGACGTCTGGATATTTTGAGAGCCTATGTAGAGTATGTGGCCTACGGCATGACACAGGGGACTGTCCGGAAAACAATATGTTGCCCCCAGCGCTTGGATTTTTATCGGATCTGCGTGGATGATGTCTTCGCTCAGATATGTTGCACCGAGTTCCTTTGCGACAGCTCCCGCGATAACGCCGTGGGTACATCCGAGGCTGCACGCTCTTGTGCACTGGTCCAAGGCCGCCTCCACATTGTCCCACTTTATAAATGTCTCCTCGCCGATAATGTGTGCTGTGTTGTGGCAGTAGCTGGTCACGGAATATGGCGTGGTGCTTGCGACAGCGTAGTTCATCAGATCAGCTGTACTGAAACTGTTCAGGAGAGAAGCAATGCGTTCCTGCAAACACTCGTCGTTCGGCCCTGCATTCTGAGATGCGGTAGATGTGTTCGAGAAACAGTCATTCAGTTCTGATAGCGATGAAGCTTTGTCGCCCCGCAATTCCGAAGCGAGGAAGAACATTCCGACGCCGGCAAGAATCAGGACCAAGCAGAAGCCGAGAATGGATCGTACTGACATGCGCATACGCCAACATCATAACAAAGAACGCTGGTCCGGTGCCTAGCGCATGGAAGTTGTCCTCTCCATGCGGTACTCTTCGCGTATGGTTATTTTCATCTGCGGACTTGTCGGCGTGGGGAAGACCTCATTGGCCAAAGCACTCTCGAGCAGACTGAAAGTCCCGTACTGTGATGCCGACCTTATTAAAGCTCGCTTTATCGCCCCCCAACATCGGGGGACCGCGACGGTCCCGTTGTCAGACCGAACACGAGAACAAGTCTCTCGTGCACTTGCCCGCGAGCTCTCGTGTGCAGCAGCAGGGCACCGGTACATCATCGTTGACGATACTCTCCATAGGCGCGGGTCGCGGGGGATTCTTCTAGACGCGGCAACACAATACTTCGGTGGCTATATCATTGTACGGGTGTCTGCGCCGGAGCAGATGGTCGAGCGTCGCCTTACCGGCATCCGACACAGCCATCTCCTTACAGAAAAAAATCTGAAGGGTATACGAGCCGCCGTTGCGGCTCAGCTACAGGATTTCGATGAACCGGTCCTCGAACATGATAATTCGGTACCGTTTGAGGATTCAATCGAAAGGCTCACAGCGCTGGTTATTTCAAATTCAAAGATGGGGACCGAATAGAGGGCACTTACGCTCGTTAGTCCTTACGCGCATATACGAGAAAGCTTTCCGCATATCTGCGGCTCAGCGATTCTCCGACAACGCGGGGGGTGACAAGGAGTATTGCGTGGATTACATTCCACAGAAGTCGTGAGAACGAAGATTCGAGTTGCGTGCCCAGGGTAGCAGCGTAGGTGCCCGTGACCGTGCATCCAGCTTCTTTTATGAGAGCCCTGAGGTCATCAGCGGAAATTTGCCCGGAGTGGATTCTTTTACCACCGGAGTACTTCTCCCATTCCAGGTATGCGGGATTTTTAGTGACGATTATCAAGATGCCGTTTTTGCGTAATGCCGTAGCACATTTTTGAATAGCGTTTGCTTTGATGCTCATATATTCGAGACAACGGAAAAGCATTATCAAATCATATTTCTCGGGCTCCAGACTTGAGGTGAGGAGATCCCCTTCCATGAAAGTAATGTTGGGGTATGCGGAAAGATTGTACGTCGCGGCAGTTAGCATTTCGGGCGAAATATCCAAGAAGTCAACAGCGCGTGATTTTCCTGCAACGTATCGAGTCCACGCGCCGTCCCCCCCGCCGACTTCCAGGACATTCCCGTACTTCTTTGGCAGAGTAGCTAATACAGTGAGGAGAGTACGGCGACTTTGTTTATACTGGAGACGTACTACAGAATTTCTTTTCCAACGATAGTCGCCGTAGGAAAGAGCGGGGTTACTTGCGAGGGTGCTAAACGTCTTTTTGACGAACGAGGGGTCGGACTCTTTGTTTTGGGAAGGTAGCACCATAGCAAGGCATCACTGTTCGAGTATCAACGGACCCGCAATAGCGTCCGACGACCCGTGAATGCGCAGGGCAGGTGCAGGGCGACCATTCCAGGTGCCTCCCCATGGTTCCCATTTTTTATTTTGCGGATCATACCCAAAAAAAGGCCGGACGATAAGATTGTATATTCTTCCGTCCACTTCTTTTTGCATCGGAGGTATAAAGCCCTGCATATACATAACCTTCTGTCT